>JAGWBU010000110.1 GCA_021295735.1 Candidatus Poribacteria bacterium
TTATGAGGTCAGGATACCATTTGTATACATTCTGTGCAAGAACTCCATTCAATGTCATGCCAAAAACTTTACACACCCGTGATGCCTTTGAACCAAGCTGCTTATAGTAGATTTTCAATTGATGATACACCGTTGCCCTACAGTTAGAAGGAGAGAAAACAGTCGGGCTTAAAAAGTCCTACCACAAGAGTATTTTAGGGTTTTGAAAAATATGAAAAAAAGTTGACAAATACTTGGTAATCGTGTATACTATTATATTGTTCTTTAGGTCGAGTGGTGGAATCGGTAGACACAATGGACTTAAAATCCATCGCCCATAAACAGGCGTGAGGGTTCAAGTCCCTCCTCGACCATATTGATTCTTGCCGCAGGGTAGAGCAGTCTGGTAGCTCGTCGGGCTCATAACCCGGAGGACGTGGGTTCAAATCCCACCCCTGCAATCTTCCTTATTTCCCCCGCAATTTTTTCCTTCTATACATCTATAATACATAACACCTCAATAGGCGCGCTTACAAAAAGCGCGCCTACTTGTGATTGTAAGAGCCGTTGATGCTGCGCTATAAATGTTTTATGTGATGATGTAGTAACTTGGGTTAGTGTAAGACACTGAAATCATCGGGAGGATGCACCGGGTAAGGGCTGATATCGTAGTTGCCATCCAGCGAAATATCGTCAACCATGACGATTTTATCTGATAGCGCGGATTGGTGCATCGCAAAAATAGTCTGGATGATGTGTAAGTTGCTGCGTCCATCTGTAAGCGGTTTGTTGCCCATTTGCAAGCATTCAAGAAAGTGAACCATTGCATTACCGAAAGCATCAGGAAACCAAGTTCCGTCTATTTCGGGTTTAATCTGGTGTATTTCAGGTTCTGTGAGGTGAACCGTCATATCAGCACTGTTTCCGTAGATAACACCTTTGGTGCCTTGAATTCGGATTTCTTCGTGTGGATGTTTGAGATTGTGGCCAGAATTTGCGAGGAATGACCAGTTACAGGAAAGCAATCCTTTTATTCCGCTGCGGCATTTGAAAAGAGCGACAGAAATTGTTTCGCCTTCTTCAACGGATCGGTCATGTCCATGTGCTTGGCAGTAGACACTTTCAAACTCTCCAAACCATTTATGGATAAGACTGATATGATGCACTTGCATTACAGGGATAAGGTGTTTTCCGGGATAGGTGGTATGAAATCCGTTGCAGGTAATGGAAACGTGGTAGATTTCACCGAGGTGTTCGGTGTTTATATTGGGCTCAATAGCGAGAAATCCCGGCACAAAACATGAGTTTTGGTTTATCATGAGTTGCACATTGTGCTTGTCACAGGTGTTTACCATCTCAACGGCTTGAGGCATCGTCATTGAAAAGGGTTTTTGACAGAAGATGTGTTTTCCTGCTTGGGCGGCAGCCTTCACGATAGGCGACCGTATCCACGGATGGACTGCCATGTCAACGATATCAACATCTGCATCAGCAATCAAGTCAACGATGCGGGTATACCGTTTGTGGATGTTAAACCTGTCGCTAACCTCGTGCAGTCGCGCTTCGTTTTTATCGCAAATCGCGGCGACTCGTAAGTTTTTGCGTTGATATCCAAGGAGGTGCTGCTGTCCTATCCCTAAACCTATTAGCCCAATTCCGAAGTCTTGCAAGTTTGGCATGTGTTTTGTAATCTCGTAGTGAAGGGCGCGTGTATTGTAAATCGGGGTTGAAAACTCCTCCTACAAGAGTGATGGAATTTCAAATGCCTAACCCATCGTCAATTTCGCGTTGATAGGTCCTGATGGATTCGTCCAGCATCTTGTCCAAGTGAACGATTTGTCCTGTCGCACCGGATTCAAGCATCGCATAAGAGATTGCAACGGAACGGGTGCCTTGATACGCATCAACTTCAATAGGATGATTGCCAGCAATTGCTTCCGCGAAATCACCATACTCAATTGCAATGATCTTCGCATCCGTATCGGGAAACGGGAAATTATATTGCCACAGACGGTCACCACCGAACAGGTCAGTCGTAACGGCATCAAGACGAAAATCCGGCACAAGGTCTAATAATTTTTCATCGTTAATCGTGCCTTGTCCATCAATTTGTAGAGAAATCACCCTTCCACTTCTGTCCCCTGGAAGTGTCATTGAGCCTTGAGACCCGTTAATTTGTCTGACCCAACCCCCTTGTCCCCACGCGCCGTGGTCTTCAATATATTGCCCGACGACTCCATTTTTAAAAGTCAACGTTGCATACGCCGCGTCTTCTGCTGTTGCTTCAAATTCAGCAGGCATTTTACGCTGCCATTCCGTATAAACCCCAGCAGGGTTTGACCCGGATTCACCGCTCACTGCTGCAGAGTTGTGTCGGATCGGTTCATGAAGGCGGGTTTGTGCGTAGACGGTTTCAACTTCACCGAGCAGATACTCAATCATATCGGCATAATGGACACCAACATCAAGCAGGACACCACTTTGATCTTTTTGATGCCGCCAGACAGAGATAAGCATGCGATTTGAACCACCAATCGCATGATGAATAAGAAAGCGCGGTTTCCCAATAACTTCCGCATTAAGCAAGGCTTTAGCAAGCCGATTGACAGGGTCGCGCCGATAGTTCTCTGCGACACTCAGCACAGCATCAGATTTTTCTGCTGCACGGCGGATTAGGTTACACGCGCGAACGGTCAATCCCATCGGTTTTTCTACCATCGTATGCCATCCACGTTCAAGTGTTTCAACGGCAACGGTATGGTGATACGGTGGTGTAGTTGTTACGTCAACGGCGTCAACACCGATTTCAGCGAGTTCTTCCAGATTTCCAACAACAGCAGGTTTCTTGCCGAAACGCCCCTCTGCTTGTGCAGCAAGTGACTCAGCATTGGCAAGAACAGGGTCACACGCGCCGACGAGATCAAACCGCTCCCATCCTGCCCGATGGAGTTCTGCTAACCCATACATGTGTCGGTGTCCCATACCGCCACATCCAACAATTGCTAATCGAATAGTATTCATATCTCGTTCCTAATTCTTAAGTATAACTTCCAACCTTTTTAGATCTTTTTCCAGTAGTTTTCTATCACTTTTATATAGGTCTCGACGGTTTAGCACACTTTCAGCGTATTTTTTCCCTCTGCTGATAAGTGGGCCTCTTATCCTTACTTTGCCGGGACCGACATTATATGCACCGAGTGCCAAGGTTAAATTATTGAGATATTTCTCTAAAAGATAGTTGAAATAGACCAATCCCGCGTTTAGGTTTTTCTCAGCGTCAAATCGCTCATCTACTTTCCTATCAAAGTTTGGTTTAAGTTTATTCGAGTATCTTGGGACTTTCAAGCCGTATTCCCGTGCGGTTCCAGGCACTATCTGCATTAAGCCGCCTGCCCCAGTTTTTGACACAGCCACAGGATTAAATTTTGATTCTACATAAATAATGGCTAACATCAGTTCAATAGAGATGTTGTGTTTTTTTGCAATTTGAATGCTCTTTTTTAGTGAAGAATTAGGTGTAGGTTTAACTTTTTCGGGGTAAGGCTTATCAGGTGTTTGCGGTGTTACGTGGGGTGTTGTACTGCTAAGGTCTGATTCAGCACCTTTTAGGTTATCAGGTGTTTGCGGTGTCTCAATGGGAGTTGTGTTGCTGGATATAGGTTTGACTTTTTCGTTTCTAAGCCTATCAGATGTTTGTTGTGGTTCACCAAAAGTGAGACCAATTGAAAGTAGATGTTTATACTCAAGATTGTTTTCATTCAAAAAAGTATAATAGGTTTGCTTCCCCCACTGTTTGAATGCGAGTCCTAAACTCCATGAGTGAGTAGGTGTTCCAGTGTCAAAGGAGAAATGCGATCCGACATTAGCAGAAAGAGGTCCTGTCACGATTTCCACACTTGTACCCAAACTCGGAGGTACAGTATTAAAACTGGCATGCCATCTAACAAATTGATGGGGTATTAGGGTAGTTCCTACAGCAAATTGCGGGTCAAAGGTTTTTAAAACTATACCATTTTTATCTTGAATGGATACACCGCTAATATCGCGAATCTGCATGCCTACGATAGCATGAGGGGAAAGAGTCATCAATGCTCCGATATCATAATTTGGAGCCCAGAGGCTGTTCTGATAAGGGGCACGACTATATCCAGTGCTTGCTCCAAGCTGCACCGGTCCGAATTTCCTTGCATAGGAGAGTAGAGCTTGATTGTAACCGTACTCAAATGTGCCAATAGGGTTGGAATCGTGATTTACCAAGAAACGATCAGAAAGGTTGAGATCAAGGAGGTTTATACCGAAAGTTCCAATTGGGTTAATAGGATATGCAAGGGAAAACGCACCTTGTGAGAAATCATAAATCAGATTTCCACGGTCAAGGGATGCGAGTCCTGCGGGATTCCAAAGCGGACTTGTTGCATCATCAGCACCACTAATAAAAGCACGACTCAATCCGAGTCCGCGCGTTCCAATTGCAGGTCTCGGTTGATGTGTTTCAATTTCGTGCTGACTGTTGACCGAATCTGAAAAGATGTGATTTCCACTGGGAAAACACATGAATAGGAGGAGTAAGATGACTGTGAAAAACCATCTTGGTTCACGGGAGATCAAGGTGGCGAGCTGGATTTTCACTTTTCCCTTTGTATCTAATTTCAAAATGCAGATGAGGACCTGTTGAAATTCCGGTGTTTCCGGTCAAACCGATAACTTGTCCTTGTCGGACGAAATCACCGACGGATACATAAATCCTTGACAAGTGTCCATAAGATGTGCTGAAATCGTCTTCGTGTTGTATGGAGACTGTTTTGCCATAGCCGCCTTTTCTTGCTGCATAGGTAACTGTCCCTGTCTTTGAAGCATAAACTCGTGTACCAGTTCTTGCACGGAAATCTATGCCTTCGTGCAGACGGTAATGGCGCGTTACAGGATGGTTGCGATAACCGTAATGTGATGTTACAACTAAAGGAATTTGTAACGGAATTTCGAAACCGACACTTTCATGAACCGGGATAAAAATTTCCTGACCTATTTGGAGTTGTTTCGGATTGGAAATGTTATTTATTTTTTGAAGTTCTTTCCAATCCTTAATATTGTGCTTTCGTGCGATATTATATAATGTATCCCCGTCTTTAATAACATGCCAAGTCCCATCCGCACTTCCACCGGCATTTGGGGTTTTTGCGTCGATTGGGATTATTAACTTTTTTCCAATTTGCAAGTGATCTATAGACTTCAAATTGTTGGTTTTGGCAATAGATTTTACGGACACATCATATTTTCTGGCAATCCCTGACAATGTTTCTCCTGCCTTGACCTTATGTACTAGTCCTGCAATACACGAAGATGTCCACGATACTGAAATAAAAACAATGGATAAAACGGTTATAACTACTTTAAAATTTTTTCTCTTCATTTCATACCTACAATTGGGTTATGCCAGCCTGAAACTATCTTATGAACTGCAATAAATAGTGCTTAATAGACCCTTGCCACGCTTATGAGGTGAATATTATAATAGATTTTACAATTGAATGATACATCTTGATAGGTCCGCTTACAGAGCACACCTCCAAGTAGATGTATACCTATTTTATACTTTACTATACCATATAAATAACGAAATGCCCAATGAATTTTTTCTGTTGACGAGATTTACGCTCCATTTGAGTTTAGTACGATAGTTCGTTTTCCTATAGCTGCGATGCTATTCACGGGCTACCTTTAGCAATATCTCTGTCGTATCTGAAAAAATTTGCGTGTCGGTTTGAATTCCTGTGGATTCAACAGAAACGACTTCGCTGATCACAGTCACAACGAGTTGTAGAACCTCAACCCGCGTATTTACTTCACCTAACGTATCGGGGGCTGTCCATGTTACTGGATTGTCGTTGGTGGAGGAAAGCGTTCCATAATCGGTAATGTTTAGCCAATGTAAGACGACACTTGTTCCTCTAACCCCCTTAACTGCAGCAGTCAGTTCTACTTGTTCTCCCGGCTTGACCACTTTTTTTGTAACCGTCACTGTTACATCAAGATCACCCGCTTCCTCTACGTTTCCTACCTCTTCGGTGGTTTCTAATGCAACGATAGCATCACCAGAATCCGCTATATCCTCTTCCACCAAATCAGCGTCAGTTACGGGGTTATTCAAGTTACTACCACCGCATCCTGAGATATTTAAAACTAACCCAACAAAAAAAATGCTAAAAAATAATACAAGAAATTGAAATGTTCTCATGACTCCACCCATTTTCTACATTTGGGACAGAACGCTCAACATTACTTGTCCAAATCCCGTCTCCGTAGATAAGACAGATTAGGTTTTTGGTTTTAAGCGCACACGCAACACTATACGCCTTAAAATCTTTGGGCAAACCCAATCCGTAAAAATTAATATGGATACACAATAATTTTAATACGGATAAAGCGGAAAACGGTTGCAAAAAAAAAAATGAGTGAGACACTAAAAGAGGGATTTGGCAGGGCAGAATTGCCTCTGCCAAATCAATAGGTTATCTTGCGGAACTTTCCAATTGCTCACGCAGGAAGGTGACAATGTCCGCTATATCTTGGTCACTGAGGATATCAGAAGCGTAGAAAGGCATTAGAGTGCTACCGCCACCACGAATTGTTTTAGCCCAGCGAACTACTGTTTTATCAATATCACGCGGTAATCTGGTCCCAACAATCCGAATACCGATACCGGATTTTTTAGCCGTAGGATGACAGACGACACAAGCACGTCCGAAAAGTTTCCATCCTTTTTCTGCATCACCGGGCATCACAGCGATTTTTTCGCCAGCTGCCGTTTTTGCATCATCATCTAACATTTCCATTTTAAATTCCGGGCCTTTGTTATCTCCCGAAATTGCTTCAAAGTAAGCCATGAGTGCTTCCGCATGCTCGGCTGGAATCGCAGTAGGGTTAACTTTATCGGGACGGACCTTTTGTAAAAAGTGCTCATAACAGAAACCACCACCACCGGCAGCACGTGCAAAATTAGCACCTGAAATCATCCCGCCTTTTGCTGATCCGCGTTGTGGGACACCGATCATACTATGTCCCGCACGAATTAAACCGTCAGGCTTGGCAGCTTCATCAAAATCTGCATGGCAGTCCGCGCAAGAAAGTCCTGTTGCGACTTTAGGACTGATAGTTCCTTTAAATGTTGGGTCATGAAAAAGTTCGCGTCCAAGTTGCGCTTTGTCTCCTAACTGTTGTGCTTGTGTAAAATAGACTAACGCCGCTATCAACATTATTACGCAAATTGAAAGCGATACGACTTTACGCATCAAAAATCTCCTTTTATGTTAAAAATATGTTATGCTTTAGACATTCTATCAAATATAAAATACGTTGTCAAGAAAAAACGTTTAAATTAAAATATTATCGCTGTTGATATTGATAATTAATAGGATTTCTGGTGTATTCAGCAATGTTAAATGTTTTCTAATACAGCAATGTATGGCAAATTTCGATGTAATTGTCCATGGTCAAGCCCATATCCTACCACGAAAACGTTCGGAATTTCAAAACCGGAATAATCAACCGGAACTGAAACTTCGCGTCGAGATGGTTTATCCAGAAGGGTACAGATCTTAATAGTCTTTGGGTTTAATGAACCGAGATGTTCTACAAGAAACTTCAAGGTGCGTCCTGTGTCAATAATATCCTCTACAATAAGAACATGTCTATGTTTAATGTAATCGCTCCCCGCCCGGATAAATTCAATATTTTTAGATGATTCCGTACTATTATAGTAACTTGAGGTTTGCAAGAACTCAAAGCGAAGTGGTAAAGATATTTCACGGGCGAGATCCGCGAAAAACAACGTTGCACCTCTCAGTACGCAGACAAGGACAAGTTCCTGATTTTCATAGTCCTTGGATATTTGCTTGCCGAGTTCCTGAATTCGCTTCTGAATCTGTGATTCAGAAATCAGAACGGATTTAGGAAACGGTTTCATCTTTTCCATAATGTAAGTGAAGATACCTTTGTGTTTGCGGTTGGATTTTGAACCTCTCATTGGTGGTAAACCCAATGACCCACAAAATTTCATCACCATAGACAAGCATTGGAATACGATTGCGTTCACTGCCTGGCACCTTTATATCCATAAAGAAATCCTTAATTTTTTTCGTCCCGTGCATGCCATGCGGTTGAAATCGGTCACCCTGTCGCCGATTGCGGACTATTAGTGGCAATTGGATCTCGCTGTAATCAAGCATTGCCTCAAAAGTTCCATCAGGTAAGGGTGGAAAATCGTCTGGAGATGTATCGTATAAATATGCCGTGATTTCTGTATTTAATGCGGGGATAAACGTTTTCCCCGGCACATTCAGTGGATAGGCGAAATCCCCTGTCTCAACAGGTGTTTTCGCAAAAACAAGTTGTTCATAAGCACGTCTGAACTGGATACCGTTCGGAAGCGATAACACAGCATTCGGCTTATCCCTATTGATAAGACCGAGAATTGCTTGAAAATGTTCGAAATAGAAGTCATCTACCTGTCCAAAAAATTCAGCGATGCTGTGCCTTAGAATCCGTCTTTGCAATGCAATGTGATTCTGTAGGAATTTTTCCCTATCTAACACAATGCATGTAGATTGAGATGACGGAAGTCTACAAAGGTCAAATGTCTCACGCGCAATTGCGCCAAGATAATCCGATTCTGCGTTTAAAACTTCAGCGGTCCGACTTAATCCTGTTCTGATATTTGAATTATAGTCCTGTTCAAGCAGCGGAACCAACTCATGGCGAATTCGGTTACGAAGATAACGTTTATCTGTATTCGTTGAATCCAATCTTGGCACAAGATTAATTGATTTGAGAAATGCTTCAATTTCTTGGCGGGTGAACGCTGCGAGCGGACGGATAAACTTTCCGGCTCTGATAGGTGCGATCCCTTTTAACCCATCAGATCCTGTGCCACGAAGTAGATTCATCAACACTGTTTCGGCTATATCGTCTCGGTGGTGTCCGAGGGCAACTTTGGTCGCGCCTATTTGTGCACAGACAGATTCATAAAATTCGTAACGTGCCTTACGCCCTGCAGCCTCTACAGAAAGTTTCCACTGTTTTGCTAAATGTGGTAAATCGACGGCGTGCTCAATAAAAGGTAACCATAAATGCACGGCGTGTTCACAGACAAATTGAGCGTCTGCGTCAGAATCATCTCTGATACCGTGATCAAGGTGAACAACGTGAAGGTGGCAGTTTAGATGTGTGTGCAGGGCATGCAACCCGTAAAGTAGTGCAAGTGAATCAGCACCACCTGAGACTGCAACGAGCACCGTTTCTCCATCCTCAATCATCGTGTGCTGCAAAATGAAACGATACATCTCTTGCACAAAACGGGCTTCCATGAGGTGGGCCTTCAAAGAACAATGCCGGTGCGGAGAGTCGAACTCCGGACAGCACGATTATGAGTCGTGTGCTCTACCACTGAGCTACACCGGCACGTTAAAATCTGATTTAAGTATATCATATGTTTTTTTTAAAGTCAAACATATTTTGTTCTCTTTGTGGGAAGTTTTCTCCATAATCTATAAATCAGGGATATGTAAAGTTTTTGTAGAAATCCGCACAACTCCTATTGTAGGGGCGGGTCTCCGGGGAATGCCGAAAGGCATTCGGACCGTTGATTTGGTGCCTGCCCGTTGCATGGCACGTCCTGCGCAGTGGCGGGGCACCAAATCAACGGCGCCCTACAGTGGGAAACGCCGCGTAATCATTGCAAATTGAACCTGTATAACCAAATATTTACACACCCCCTCAGCAATAACTCAGTTTGGATATTGCGAATTCTGAATAACAGTGATATAATTTAGTTATGAATATACATCAATTAAAAGGAAAAACCGTCGGCGCAGCGGTCTCAGGCGGTCTTGATAGCTGCACAATTACGAAGTGGTTAGTTGATAACGGTGTCAACGTTGTCTGCTTTACGGCTGATCTTGGACAGCCCGATGAGCGGGATGTTGAGGAGATTCGGGAACGGATGTTGGCATGCGGTGCCCAAGAAGCGGTCATGGTTGATGCAAAGGATAACCTCGCTGAGGCAGGTATCCGCCTCATCCAATGTCAAGCGATGTATGAAGGCGGATATTGGAACACGACTGGCATCGCTCGGCATGTTACAGTAAAAGCACTGCTGCCAGAGATGGAAAAGCGCGACATTTCTATTTTAACACATGGGGCAACAGGGCGCGGGAACGATCAAGTTCGATTTCAACTTGCGACTAACATGCTTAATCCGAATTTTTCTGTCTATGCCCCATGGCGGGATGCCGAATTCCTCAAACACTTCGGCGGCAGAAAAGAGATGATAGATTTCTGCCAAGAACACGGCTTGCCAATTACAGCGACCCATGAAAAACCATACTCTACAGATGCGAATTTGTTGGGATTAACGCATGAAGCGGGCAGGTTAGAATCGCTAAAAACACCAGCAGGTTTTATTACACCGGGGATGGGTGTACATCCGAAAGACGCACCAGACGATGTAGAACACTTCACCGTTACATTTGCACGGGGAATGCCTGTTGAAGTCAACGGCAGTCCTTGCACACCACTGATGAGTCTGATAGAGGCGAACCGAATTGGCGGACGGAACGGAGTTGGTATCGGGATTCATACTGTTGAAAACCGATTTGTCGGGATTAAAAGTCGCGGGGTGTATGAATCACCCGGAATGGAATTGCTTGGCAGATGTTATGAGTTTCTGCTGCAACTGATTTTAGATAGACGTGCACGTCGGCATTTTGATGGCGTAGCTTCTACAATCGCTGAACAGATTTATCAAGGCTACTGGTTTGATGCTGCTACGCAGGCATTGCTGGCATCAATTGAACCTTTGACACATTTGGCAAGTGGCACGATTACGGTTGCACTGTATAAAGGGAATGTTGCTTTTCATGCTGCAGGTGGTGTTTCGCATTCACTCTATTCTGAAGAAACAGCTTCAATGGAAGCAATTGGCGATTTCGACCACGCGGATTCAGAAGGGTTTTTGGCTGTGCTTGGTGTCGGTGCACGGGCTTCTGCTATTGCTGGGCAGACAGAGGAATAGTATTATAGTAGATTTTAGAATTACTTGCACACTTTTGAGCTGTAGGAGGGAACTCCGATTCCCGACATTCACAAGAGGTCGCGATTCGGAGATCGCTCCTACAAAAGACGTGTAAACTTATTTTTCTATTCTACTATAATCGGTTTTACTTCTTCACTGAATTAAGGAACTTCAATTTTTGAAAATACCTGCCTGACAATGCTTTCAATGTCAAGTCCTTCCGCCTCTGCTTCATAACTTATGATCACCCGATGTCTTAGAACATCCATTCCCACTTCATGAATATCTTCAGGTGTAACATATCCGCGCTGAGAGAGAAATGCTCGTGCCCGAGCGGCAAGTGCCAGAAAAATGGTTGCACGAGGCGAAGCACCATACTCAATCAGAGGACTCAAATCATCTAATTTATATGCCTCTGGCGCGCGTGTTGCACACACAAGGTCAACAATGTAAGTTTCTAACTGGTCTGCCATATAGATATCGCGTGTGAGTTCACGAAATCTGATAATATCTTCACAGGAGACCACCTGCTGAATTTCTGGTATATCTTCCGTTGTCATCCGGCGAAGGATTTGTAATTCCTCTGAGTGTGATGGGTAGTTGACCTTAACCTTTAGCATAAATCTATCTACTTGTGCTTCGGGAAGTGGGTAAGTGCCTTCATGCTCAATCGGATTTTGTGTGGCTAAAACGATAAAGGGGTCGTCAAGTGGATAGGTGGTGCCGCCAATCGTAACCTGCCGTTCTTGCATCGCTTCCAGTAAAGCGCTCTGCACCTTCGCTGGTGCGCGGTTTATTTCATCTGCGAGGACAACGTTCGCGAAAATGGGACCTGTTTTGGTATAGAACTCGCTTTTTTGTTGGTCGTAAATCAAAGTGCCGATGAGGTCTGCTGGGAGCAGGTCAGGCGTGAATTGAAGTCGGTTGAAAGAAGCATCAATCGTTTTTGCAAGTGCTGCGATAGCGGTGGTCTTTGCAAGTCCAGGGACACCTTCCAGCAAAACATGCCCGTTACAAAGCAATCCAATAATCAAGCCTTCAAGCAGTGCGCGTTGTCCAACGATGATTTTGCCTGCCTCATCCAGGATTTGCTGTATGAGACTGCTATCGGCTTGGATGCGGGCATTCATTGCCTCTAAATCGTAGTTTTGCATATTTTAATGGCTATCGGTTGTCAGTTTTCAGAGGAGGGGTTTGATAAAACAAATCTCTTTCTGACTGCTGACCGCTGATTACTGACTGCTATTACGTGAAGAAAGGCTGTGTTTCCCCTTCCTGAAAAGACTGCTCAAGCCAGGGGTCTTTGGTTTTCTGCCTGAATTCAATGACCTTTCGGCGCATTTCGTTTACTGTGTCTTGTAATTCCGCAACATCAATCAGGTTTTGGGATTCTGCTGGGTCACTCTGCATATCAAACAACGCTTCACGACTTTGATGCACAAAATCTTCCCGTTGTCGCTCTCCCAACTTCTGAATGTTATCATTTCGCACGGCTGTCCATGAAATAGAACGGAACAGGTCACTCGGCAGCGGCGTTTCCAATTGATATGCCAAATTGCGGACATACTTATATCTGCGTCCGCGCAATACTCTATATGGATAGTAGTTGGTTACTTCGTGGAAGCAGTGGGAGTAATATGTTTCTTCCCATTGTCTGTTGCCGGGGTGCGGACTATCATCTTCAAGGATGGGAAGCAAGGACCTGCCGGGGAGTGCGTCTTCTCCATCAGGGTGAGAGACACCGCACCAGTCTAATATGGTTGGGCAAAAATCAACCCAGTTGACAAGTGCTTGATTGCGGAGTCCACGTCGCTGCTGTGTGGGACTGGCAATAAGCAGTGGACAGTGATGTCCGCTATCAAAACTGGATGCTTTTGCGCCAGGGAATGGCATCGCATGGTCTGTTGTTACAAAGACGAGTGTATCATCTGCACGTCCAGAAGTGTCAAGTGCATCTAAAGCGGCACCGACAACAGCATCCCATCGCGAGACACTTTCATAATAGTCGGCAAGGTCTTCGCGCACGGCAGGAACATCTGGTAGGAAATTTGGCACAATTATCTCATCAGGGCTGTAGGAACCCGGCTCTATCCCAGCATGCTCCCGATCATTTCCAAATCCCTTGCCAGCCCGATGCGGATAGGTGCAGCCGATATGCAAATAAAAAGGCTTATCCATGTTTTGTGCAAGAAAATGTTCAATTCTGTCTGCTACTTCCACAGGACTACGAGGGTTAACCTTTGGTTCATAATCAAAAGGGTAAACACTCTTAGGTTCAACATGCTTTTTTCCAATACAGGCAGTAGCAAATCCGTGTGCTTTTAGAATTCTTGGGACAGACTGCATGTGTTCATGCGTGCGGAATCCGTGAATGCCGTGGCAGTGCCCATATTGCCCGTGTGTGTGGCTATGTTGCCCCGTGAGAATACATGCGCGGCTTACAGCACAGGAGGGACTTGTGCAGAATCCGTAATCAAAAACAACACCGCGTTCTGCAAATTCATCAATACGAGGTGTTCTGATAACCTCATTACCGTAACATCTTGCGATGCGACTCCAATCGTCCGCAATAACAAACATAACGTTTTTATAGGAATTTTTCATAGTTTCCTGACTCAATCCTTTTTTGTAGAGGCATTTACGATTTCCGAGTATTTTTGTCAATGAAAAAGGCGGTGGGCATTATACACAATACCTACCACCTCTGCTATAACGAGAGCGTTACTTGTTTTTATTCTCAGACGTTTCATCTGTCCAATCTTCTTCGGTGTAGTCAAGTCCATGTTTCTCACAGAAATGTTTGAAGCGTGCGCGCTCTTTTTGTTGTGTTTCCGCTACAGCTTCTGCTACAGCCTTCGGCACAGCTTCTGCTACAGCTTCTGCCACAGCTTTCTGTGCTGCCTTCTCAATAATCTCTGGCATTTTCTTTCTCAATTCCCAATACATTATCATCCTCCTCATGTGTGGAAGTATCATAAAAAATACGGCTTCAACAAATCCAAACCGAGCCAATGAGGAAAGCGTTGATCTAAACGCAACAATTTCGGTTGATCTACAAGAAACTCCCAAGTCGTGATGCCCACTGTTGCTACGCAAAAGATAATACCGTAAATTAGGAGCGATATGTTATATCTCCTGCGCGGAATTAACATTCCAAGCACGGATACCGTATCATCTTCTCCGAGCAGTTCGGAGAACCAGTTTCTATCTTTCAAAATGCTCTCTCATTCTGTCTTTTTAATTCAACACGTCCTTCTCTATGTGATTCTCTAAACCGGCTTGCTAATTTCTCCATAGCACTATTGTAACTTCTTATGTTGTGATTGTCAAGGAAAATGCTTACACCAACCCGCCCCGTTTCCGTAAGAACCACTCAAGACCGAGTAGCATAAGGATCATACCGAAAATCAGCGGTAGATCCCAGATATCAACATCAGTTATCTGTGATGTTGCACTCTCCACAAGTGAAATTTGGTTAACTAATTGGTCTGCCTCTTCAATAGGGTAATATTTGCCGCCGCTCCTGTCTGCAAGGTTTGTGAGGAGTGAGACATTGAGTGCTGCATCACTAAACTCTGCATAAGAAGGTTTCACCTCAAAAAGTGCCTGCTGTTTGCCGAGGTTTTCGCCATTAAGGGTCCCCGTTGCTGTGACGGTATATTCACCAAACCGTCCCGGAATAAATCGAGCGGTGTATAAACCATCTTTGCCTAATACCTGTTCAAGTGGAAGTTCCGTTCGTGTACCAGTTTCGTCAACAATGATTGCGCGCAACTTCGCTTTATTCGTTAATTCAAAGGTTTTATCCATTGCGGTGACCTCAATTACAACGGGTTCCTTCAATGTATATTCAGTCTTCGCAATATCAAGTTTGAGAGCAGCTTTTGGTGCGGTTGTCAACCATTTTGCCATCTGCCGCCAGAAACGTTCATTACTGTCATCTTCGGACGGCATGCCCAACTGCCATGGCGCTGAATTATTCGGGGTAAACACCATGACCCGTCCTGCATTAAAATTATGAGTTGCGATGAGGATGCGCTTCCCAAATTCATTTCGCTCACTTGGATGTTCGGCGAGGACCGTTGCCCCTGCTTTCGCGCGTTTGACTTTGCTATAACCAAAAAGTTCCGACATCTTGTTCCAACGTTGCAGGTTTTCAGCGGAGTTACCTGCCAATTCCATCAACGGGTCCGATTTACCTTCTGTTGTCAGTTGCAACTTGAAGCCTTCTGCTCTTGGCATCTGGGATGGTGGAAGGGTAGACACTGGTGGTGGAGGGGTGCCTAATTCTAATTCAACAGGAAGTAATTCGGCGATTGGTGTGTTGAGATATGAATCAGTTACTTCCGAACTACCTATGGAAAACGTCCCACCTAACATTAAAAAACCGCCGCCGCGTGTGCGAACGAATTCAACTGTATTTTCAAGCTGCGTTCGCGTGAATTCGGAAGCCGAAACATTACCGAAAATGATTGCGTCAAAATTGAAGAGAACATCTTTTGAATCCGGATAGAATTTGAAGTCTTCGTCTGCACCACCTTGTGTGCCCCCGAAACTCTGTTCACTTGTCTTATACCGGTCAGTTAAGACGATATTCGGATCGTCTTGCAAGGCACGTTTGATAAATTTAAAACCAGAATAAGGTCTGGAAACGAATAGTATCTTTACACGTTTCGTAGGGGCGACTTTCAAAATAAAAGTTTTGGTGTTGTTTTGTGGGATTGCTTCGTCTGCTTCGGTGAGTACATGCACCTCATATTTTTGGGTGCCTGGCTGGCGCGGGGTAAATCTGAGTGGGACTCTTGTTGTGTCACTTTTAAATGAGACCGGAACTGTTTCAAGAATCCTTCCATTCTCTATTAATTGGATTGTAACTTTCTTTTGGGCGTTACCTGTACGTCTCACCGTCGCGGATATTTCGACGGGAAAATCTTCCTCTGCGGTCCGGGGGGTATCCACCTTGACCAATTCTATGTCAGGGACACCTTTTTCTGATCCAATACCGACGGTATGGATAGGTGCTTTTCTTTCTCGGACTTGCATCACAAATTTTGTTATGTTTGTACCACTTCGGTCAACTCCATCGGTGCAAAGTACAATACCAGAAAGTGGGATGCCTTGTAAGTCTTCAAGTGCTTCATTTATTGCGTTCGGGATATTTGTGTTTTCCCCTTTTGCGCTCGGTAATGGTTCATTTTCAATTCGTTTTGCTTCTGTGTCGAATCCAAAGAGTCTGACCTTGAATTTGTTCGCGTTCAGTTTGTCAATAAGCCCGCCGCCATCTTCAGGATTTTCACCAAAGAGCAGCTGATTAGTTCGATTCAATCGCGATTCACCATCATCTGAATCGGTAATCTGCATACTCTTGGAACGGTCAACCATTACTAAAAGGTAGGAATCATCAGGATTGTTTTGATAGATTGTCAAGAGAGGTTTGAGTAGACAGAAGGCGAGGAAACACAAGACAATTGTGCGGAGAACAATGAGAAATCCGCGGAACACGCGTCCAGTTCGACCTCTTGCGCTCCGATATGCCCAAATAGTTGCTGCAACAAGCGCGACCATTAGGACGAATATAAGAAGTCCCGGTATTGGCACGCCGAACGAGAAATCCCCCTCCCGAAAAACGTCAATCGGGTACTTCATAAGTTGTTCAAACATAACAGTATGATACCTCTATAAGCAGAATAACAGCGAATTAGGGAGGCGTATTTAATCTCGACAAATTTGGCTTCGCTGTTTGTATAATTATATTATACACGGGAGTAGCAAATGAGTTCAACCTATTTTGAATCATATAGGTTTAATTTATGAAGAGAACCTCGCGTTTCTCTACTGTAGGGCTTACTATTACCCATAAGTCGAAATTCTTACTATTGATCATAAATTCGACATAAAGTGCAGACATCTATTT
>JAGWBU010000223.1:0-1687 GCA_021295735.1 Candidatus Poribacteria bacterium
AGTTTCCGGTGAGTGGTGAATACAGTGGTAAGGTTGATGGTACATTTTAACCTGTCTGTATTCAGAAAAGGCAAAGACGAAGTAACGCCATGAAAAAAGTGCCCCAAGCCCGGATAGAATTGGTGCAATCAATTCGAGACGGAATGAAGCGAACGGCTTACAGAGAATGTATATTTTGCGAAGATTCGTCTCAACGCAAAAAGGTGAGAGGACATTCTATCCAAAGAGCCTTAATCGACAAATTCTTGGCTGATAATGGACACGTTATCATGTTCGGGAACGAAGACTCTATGAAATTCTTGAGCAGCCAAGAGATAACTCCATTCCTATCCGCAAGGGCGGAGCTAGTAGGATTAAACCAAGCGACTACTGGCTATTTCACCTGTGAAGAGCATGAGCGGATTTTCGACCCGATTGAACGAGGGCAACTGGACATAAACAGAAGCAAGAATCGTTTCTTGTTTGCGTTGAGGGCCGTAGCTTAACAGACTTGGAGAGTGAAGGTAGCTCACAACGTCTGGCATTCTGCCGTTAAGAGCTCTGACACCGTCCTTGATATGGCGGTTGATCCCCTTGAAATGTTCTCTGAGATGATGCAAGGCGTGGACAGCTTCCTTCAATCAATGATTCGCTGGTACTATGAGAAAAGGTATGACCGCATCAAACATAGAGTCATAAAAATAAAGACATCACCTACACTGGCAGTCTCCGAATGGTCTGCGTATGGAGAAGAGTCTTATTTGAACTACGGACTCACGGTGTTGCCAATAAACGCGCGGAATACGACAGCAATCATACATTACAGTGAAGAAGACACAGAAAAGCTACATGACTCACTTGGACACTTGTTTGGCGCTACAAAGCAGGATCAGAAGCAAATACTGTCCCGTGTCATAATTGAAGACTTTGAAAATGTGACGTTGTCCCCGCGTGTCTGGAATCAATTCAATGCTGAAAAACGGCAAAGAATAAGAGAGCACTATATTGACACGATAAGGGACCTCGACCTGCATCGGCTTGTCAAGATTGAAGGCGAAGAACATCTCAACTTCTTCCTTGATTGATTTGCCAAGTAAAAAGGGCGATTTTCGTGGCGTTATTCCTGTCTTCACGGGAATAACGGTTTTGGACCGATAGGAAGCGGGTTCGTGAGATGTGCTCGCCACAAGACACGGGTAGGCTTATCGCCTAGCGCGAAAGCCTCTGAGCCTTGTCGCCGGGAGTCTGGTGAGGGTCTGGTTGCGCGGGTCCACTTCGATGCCTACCGATTCCAGCGCGGTTACGCCTAACAGCGGTTCGGCTTCGTCCTCTCCGAACACGATGGTTCCCCAGGTAGTCTCTCCCATGAAGTGTATCTCTCCGCCGGTGACATCCAGCCTGATTTCACTGCCGTCGGCAAGGCCGTATATGCGCTGCGTTCTGGGAAGCAACCCGATTGCCTCCAGATGCTTTCTCGGCACAAGGCAGTCGGTCGCCCCGGTGTCAACAAGGAAAAGGCCTTCCCAGACTCGCTCAGGCTCGGCCGGGTTTCGTATCGCCACCGTTACATGGGTTGCTCCCATTGCACAACCTCCATAAAAGTAGATGCTATCTTCCGCAAGATAGCATCATCCCTACCAGCAGTGTGGCTAGAGAAAGTATAATCAGCATGCTACATCATGATTACGGGACTGTCTATGAACAACAA
>JAGWBU010000223.1:1965-2361 GCA_021295735.1 Candidatus Poribacteria bacterium
CCTGGACCATCCCGGCGAATATTACGGCATCCTGCTGTTCACCGTGGTGGCGATGATGCTGCTTGCGGCGTCGGGCGAGCTGCTGACGGCGTACATATCGCTGGAGCTGCTGAGCTTCGGGCTGTATGTGCTGGTGGCATACGACCGATACAATGCTAAGTCGAATGAGGGCGCGACGAAGTATATCCTGCTGGGTGCGTTCTCCTCGGCGCTGCTGCTGTTTGGCATCAGCCAGGTCTATGGGCTGCTCGGCACGACACGCTTCGACGAGATAAGCAGGGCGCTCGCGTCTGCGGACGCGCTCAGCCCGGGTCTGATACTTGGGATCGCGCTGATTGTGGCGGGGCTTGGATTCAAGGTTGCCGCTGTGCCGTTCCACATGTGGGCGCCGGATGC
>JAGWBU010000111.1:0-8565 GCA_021295735.1 Candidatus Poribacteria bacterium
TGCATAAAGAGAAAATAGGCGCGTGTCTATTGTAGACACGCTTTGGTAGATAGACCCTGGGTATCCTCGGATACCTTGAAAAACGTGTATTTCCCGCGATATCCAATGTATTACACGGAAATATATAGTTTAAAACTATCGGAGTACTTCCGATTTCAGAAGTTAGTTATACATAAGATTTAAAATCGAATTCAAAGATGATTCGGATAATTATAGTGAAGGTTGGTTAGAGCGATGGTGCCTTAGCCAACTTTTCTAATTTCCGCACCTGTATTGTTGGCATAGGTAATAAAGCAGGTACCACCGTTTGGTAAATTTGTTAGATATTCTTCTGTTCCCCGTTTCAACTTCTCAATTTCCTCACTTACAGCACAAATCGCCGGTCCCCAACTACTCACGCCAGCACCTAATGCCCCGTTAGCTTGTAAAAACTCCAGTGTTTGCTGTAATTCAGCACCTTGTGCATCAATCTCCACTCTTTTCCAACCGAATGTTTGGATCTCGTTCAAAGCCTTTCCAAAACTAAGCATATCTTTCTCAA
Source organism: Candidatus Poribacteria bacterium (assembly GCA_021295735.1). Taxonomy (GTDB): domain Bacteria; phylum Poribacteria; class WGA-4E; order WGA-4E; family WGA-3G; genus MSPOR6. The sequence goes on from JAGWBU010000111.1 coordinate 542, forward strand.
GGATTGCAGGTAATAATTGTAGCAACAGAAGATGTGACAACTTTGGCGCAACAGACGGAGGTTGCGGACACAACGTCCGGAAAAGTTCTAATTCTTCTTCTCCGTAAATACGCGAACAGTTAGGCAGGACAATAAGAAGCGGCCATTTTGGAAATGCGTGTTGGAATAAAATTGGGGGAGGAGAAATATCGTCTGCAGCAGAAGAGGGAAGAAAAGAGGATTTCTGTTCGGGGTACCGGTGTCCTCCATCTACGATAAAACCGCCAGTTTCAAACGCAGCAACTCCAATACCAGAAGTGCCACCACGCCCAACAGCATTCGCTAACTCCAAGACACTTAATTTTAGATCGTAAAGGATATTTACGGCAGCAGCGATACCAAGTGAGAGTTGTGTTCCTGAACCGAAGCCGCTATGTGTCGGGATTTCGGAGATGAATTTTAGTTTAATTCCGGGGAACTGATAGATTGTTTGAAGCTTTGCCAGAATAGCACATGCACGCTCACGATAAGCAGCGGATTCAACATGAATTTCTGTTGACGCTTCGGCAACGATCTTAAAATTCGGTTCAGTGATGGCTAATCCGAACCCGCCATCAATTCGACCGAGTTGTCCGTTCAAGTCTATCAGTGAAAAATGCAATCGAGCGGGCGTGCTAATTCTGACTCGGTTGATTCTTGGGTTAGTTTCGCCTTTCATCTTGCTCAATGAGGCCGTCCCGAATGTGTAGCACACGTCTTGCATGTTCCGCAACTTCCGGTTCATGCGTAACCATGATGATGGTGTTTCCCTCCTCATTAAGGCGATCAAAAATAGCAAGAATTTCGGCACCAGAGCGTGTGTCCAAGTTTCCAGTTGGTTCATCTGCGAAAACGAGTGACGGTTTATTCACAAGCGCACGGGCAATAGCGACACGTTGAACTTGTCCACCGGACAGTTCAGTTGATTTGTGGTCAACCCGATCAGCTAATCCGACTGCTTCCAGAGATTCAAATGCTCTGCGCTTACGTTCTTTTCGCCCCAAGCCAGAATAGATAAGCGGGAGTTCAACGTTGTGTAGTGCACTTGTTCTCGGCAGAAGGTTGAATGACTGAAACACGAATCCGATCTTTTTATTTCGGATGTCTGCTAATTGGTTATCCGAAAGTTTACCTACCTCTTCACCTTCAAAGAAATACTCACCATCTGTTGGAGTAGCAAGGCAACCTAAAATATCCATCATAGTTGATTTGCCAGAACCGGAGGGACCCATAATTGCGATAAACTCGCCTGGCTCTACAGTGAAGGTAACCCCTCGTAACGCATGCACCTGCACATCACCCATCTCATAGATTTTCGTTATGTCTTTAACATCTATTAACATATATTTACCCTGCCTTGATCGTAGTCATCAGTTTTGAATTCAGCACTTACTGATAGGAAGTTAGACTGCTAAATTCAATCGTTATCTGTTATTTTTATTTTCTTCTCCCCTTGTCAATTCCATCATAGAAGGGACAAAAACGCGATCGCCTTCTTTTAAGCCGCTAATTATTTCAAAATGTGTGTTGTTACGTCTGCCAACTTTAATATGTGTTTTGACACCTTTTTCGCCATCTTTATTTTTCTGAGGTTCGCCTATGTCAAGCTTAACAAAGTGTTGACGCTCACTCCTAATTTCTGCTTCTATACCGGATAATCGCTTGTTTTCAGAGATTACAATGACAATCTCTGTCGGACCAGGACGCATACCTTTTGGGGGTTCATCAAACAGAATTTCAAGATTGCGACGAGTTTCCGAAGGGGAAATTTTTGTAACTTGTCCGTCAAATTGTTTGCCGATAAGGTTCTGGATTTTTATTTTTTGCCCCTGCTGGAACTGACCAAGAGCATTTGAATCAACTGTGGCTTTTACAGTAAACACCTCCGGACTTAACACGGCTGCTATCGGAATCTGAAGAATATCAGGTTTTTCAAAGACAATAATATCTACATCTGCCGACATTCCGGGTAATAGTTGAAATTCTTGATCCGGTATATCTACCTCTATATCAACCTCAAAGGTAATCACACCACCACCGCCTTGACCACGTGGGGTAGAGCTGGGTGAGATTTCACTGACTCTACCATTAAAGATTTTTTTGCGAAAACTATCCACCCGTATTTCTGCGCGTTGTCCTTCTTTTATCCTACCGATTTCAACCTGATTGATTTGGGTTTTGACAATCATCTGGGAAAGGTCGGCGATGCGCATGATCGCCTCACCGCGTGAAAATGCTGATCGACCTGAAGTGATAATCTCGCCCTCTTCTACAGAAAGACGTGTAATCGTGCCGGACATAGGTGCTTTGACAGTTGTCCATTTGTATCGATCCTGCTGTGATTTGAGACGGCTTTCTGCTTGAAGCAGGTTTGCTTCTGCGCTAACTTTCGCATGTTTTGTGAGTGCTTTTTCTTCCTCAGTTGTTTCTTCAGTCTGCTTCAGTCGGGTACGTGTATTTTCTAATTCCGCTTCCAGTTGCTTTTCCTGTGCATTTTGGGATTCTTTCACCGTTTCTACATTCTTTTTATTAAGTGCAAGCGTTGCTTCTCGGCTCTGAATAGCCTCCTTCATCGCCTTGATGCCTTCATCTTGGGATTTAATGGTCTCATTTTGGGATTCAACCTCTTTTTGTGCTGTTTCGTATTGCGAAGTCTTCAAAACAAGTTGTTTTTGAGATTCCTCTAACGCTTGTTCTGAAATTAATTCCTTATCAAATAGTTCTTTGTTGCGCTCATGTTCGGATTCGGTTGTCTCTAAGGTAATTTTTGCGGATGTTACATTTGCTTTCGCCCGATCAAGCGTTAAATTTGCTTGTGTTAAAGAGATTTCACCCTGCTTCAGTGAGATTTTGTCTCGGTTCAGTAAGTTCTTCGTTGTGGCAACGAGGGTTTCCGCTTCAGTGATGCGTTGTTGTTTGTTTGCGATAAAGGATTGGAGGTTAGCTTCAGCTTTAGCAACAGCATTTTGTGCCTGCAGCAGGTCACTTTTTTCGCGTTGGTCAGCAATCTTTATTCGGAGGTCTGATTGTTCAAGTTCAGCTTTTCGCGCATCACGGTAGGCTTCTGCCTGCTTCATATCCTCTCGAATTTGCTCATCGTCAATTTTGAGCAATGGATCGCCTTCTTGAACAGGGTCACTCTCTTCAACGTGAATTTCCGTTATTTCACCTTCCACGTTGGACCGGACATCTACTTCAATAAAGGAACGGAGATATCCAGTTTCTTGGACTTTTACAAGGAATTCTCCGCGCCGAACAACTTCCCGCTTGTCCTCTTCACCATCTTTCTTTTGTCCAAAGTTCATTCGGGTTGCCCCTATCACTGCTACAGCAATAACAATGATAGCAACTGTGCCAATAATAATCCATTTTTTGCCGATCTTCATAATAATTACTGTAGGACCCCCATTGCATCCTGTAATCGTACTCGCGCAATTTTGTAATCGTAAAATGCATTCACCTGATTTGTCAATGCTTGCGCGTAACTTGTTTGCGCATCAAGCACCTCAAGGAGAATCGCTTTCCCTACCTTATAGCGCCCTTGGATGACGTCTAAACTCAGTTGTGCGTTAACTACCTGTGTATTAGAGATTTCTACTGCTGTTTCACTTCGTTTCAGATTTAGATAGCTTTGTCTGACACCAAGTGCAACGGAACGTTCCAAGTCACTTGCATTTTCGCGTGCCTGTTCTAACTGCATGTTCAATTCTTTGACACGATTCCCCAAAACGCCGCTATCAAACAGAGTGAAGTTGAGTGAAGCGCCAACGCTCCAACTCCGAAAGTCAGAGAAATTTTGACGTTCGTGAAGGTAATCATCAAGGTTTACATTATAATTCACGTCTGCACCCAACCGGGGCCAACGTTGCAATTTTGAAAGTGTCAAACTCCATTGCTGTTGTTTAATTTGTGCTTCGGTTTCTTTAAATTCCGGACGATTTTCAAGCGCTACTTGTATCGCTTCCTCAACAGTAATATCTATCTTCTCAATGGTACCCCGTTCCAGATACATTTGGAAGGATTCATCCACTGCTACGGTAATTAGCAGTCCAGGGTCTAACCCCATAAGTCGTGGCAAAGTCGCTTGTGAAATCTGAAGTGAATTTTGATTGTTTACCAGCCCCAATTCGCTATTTGCTTCACGCACTCTGGCTGTTGCGACATCAGCGGGTATAAGGACACCTGCTTCCTCTAATGCTACGGTTTGTGCTGTGTTTTCCCTTGAACGTTCCAACACGTCTAAGCTAACCTTAACAAGTTCTGTGTCTTTAAGCACGTCGTAATATGCTTGGGTGATTTGAAGAATTAAACCTTGTTTAATTCCTTCATTCCGACTCGTTGTAGATACCAATCCTTCTTTTGCTTGTGCGTAATTTACTTCACGCTGCCCATTATCCCAAAGCGTATAACGTCCTGTCAATCCTAAATTGTAATTCTCACGTTCAAAACCGAAATCCAACCGATCAGAAAAATCATACCGTCCAGAAGACGAAATTGTAGGAAAATAACCTGCACGTGCATTTTTTATACGTAGTTCCTGAATAGCAAGACTCAACCGAGCATTTCGCATACTCGTCGCCTTTTCTAACCCCATTTGAATACACTGTTCAAGTGTTAGTGGTTGAGATAAGTCAATTTCCTCTGGTTCTTGTGCGTTTACACAAAGAATTACGACAAACTGCAAACTAAACAGGAAAAGAGTAAACCCAATTCTCCATCGAAGCATTAGCATCTCCTTAAACTTAAAACTTATATTGTAGAAAATTGTAATTTTAACGCGTTATGCCAGTTAACATTTGGTATATTTATATTTCACATATTTCTCTTGTTTGGGTTTGCATTCCGCAACTTTTCCGATAGCTGCTGTCCTCAAGGTAGGAGGGAACTCCGATTCCCGACTGCAAATGCCAAAAGCGTATTTGGCGTTGATTCCAAAATATGAACAATTGTGAAAAACAACAAAACTTTTACTTAACTGGCACAAGTCGTAATTTTAACAAGCCTTTTTATTTTTGACAATAATCAATTTCAAAAGTTCAGAACAAATTCTGAGTGCAGAAATTTCTTGATAAAGTATATTAGCAATTTTGACGCAATTCGAGTATAAAAGTTTAGTGGCAATCTATTGAGCAATACTGATTTCCCTTGCAATTTCACCTATATTTGATAAAATGTCCATAAGCAATAGCACAATTTTGATGCGGACTCATGCAAATGTTCAAAAGCAATTACCGAGAAAATGATGATTGAAATAGGGGGTTCAGGACGTTATTTACAGAAATCTCGTTTCTGTTTTTTTACTGTTTGTTTTCTTTTTTTAACGGCACCTGTTTTAGGACAGACAGAATTTCCTTTTGAAACGGCGCGTCCGCTTTATGTAGGTGCTCGCGCATTGGCGATGGGGAATGCTTTTACTGCTGTCGCTGACGATGGGACCGCCGGTTTTTGGAATCCTGCAGGATTAATTCAGTGGCAGGGTGTTAAGCTTTTCGGTGTTACTAAGTTTCATGATCGACACTATTATCGGTTCGATCCGAAAGGTGTTGGCTATAGTTGGCGCGGCTACAGTCTCTATTGGGGAAATAAGATTGCTATTGACGTGGCAAATGGCATTCCTGACTTTAATTACTATAGTTTTGCACGTCAACTCGGTGCGTATTTTGCTGCAGGATTAAGCCTCAAATTCAAACGACAGCACCCGTCCGATTATTACCAATTCTTTGGATACCATACCTCTTACGACATCGGTTTGCTTTTCAAACCGCGTCCAGAACTCAAATTCGGATGTCTGTTGCAAAACCTTGACGGACGCGGTATTCAATGGGTGACACTCGGCATCGCCTATCGTTATACTTCATATCAATTCTCCGCAGACATTGCCCTCTCTACCGAAGATGCAGAACCGGAGTTTTATTTCGGTGTCGAATGGACTCCGTCATCGTTTTTTTCTCTACGGGTTGGCAGTTCAAACGGTGCTTTAACTGGTGGTGTTGGCCTGCGAATTATTGATGTATATATAAATTACGCCCGAATTTATGAAGAACGTTTCGCTTCGGATTTTATCTCTGCTGAACTACAATTTTGAATGCTCTGCAATCTGCAAATTTAAAGCCTTGGGATCCTATAGAATTCCAAGGCTTTAGACTTGAAGTATGTCAATTTTGTGGCACGACCTTTAATAGTGCGCTTTGAGTACTCCCCAAACCGTTGGAAGTTTGCCAGCTGCTTGAACAGCAAGAATCTCATCCGGTGTGCACTCATCAGCTGTTTCGCAGATCGTCCAATTATCAAATGATACAACCGTAAGCCCAGGCGGATCACTGCTTGATCCTCCATTTAGACCCACTTGACCACTTTTCGGTCTAAGACCACCAAAACCAAGTGCGCTTTCAAGGAGCCAATCTCTCGGTTCTGCTTCGCCATCTTCCCAGATTTTGCCCGTAAAACCATCGTCTGATATTTCAGCCTTCATCCAGTACCAAGTGCCGATTTTTACCGCACCAAACGGAGGATTAGTATCATTCTGCTTCCAAGCACGATGGTCATTGAGGAATTCCATGTTATAAACTCATAATCAATATGAGCATGAAGATTTTCGCGGTTCAAAATCAAAAAGGTCCTCACCGGTATAGTCCATACGGTTTCAAGCAGATATGAAAATCGGCTCAAACCAAGTTATTACTGGATTCAAGCCGATTTAGAAAATGTCCGATATTTGTGTTTATCGGATGTTTTTGATGCTTCCCCATGTGGTTGTGACCTTGGCTTTAGGGTCTACGGGATAACTATCATCGCCGAAGTACTCAATTTCGCCAATTTGAAAGTACGCCCCAGCCGGGTTCGCTACGGTGTCAAAAGTAACATGCCGAAAAAACCGATATCCGATTTTTTGAACGTCGTAATCTACCCCTGCCTCAAAAAGGACGACTTGCAGTCGCTGATCCCAAAAACTGTCCCCGTCGTGAGCATAGATAGTCGTAAAATCTTCGCCGTCGTTCGACCCCTGAACCTCCCACACTGTAGGGTCCCTCGCAGGAACATCGTTCGCTGAAGATACGGTGAAGTGTGTCAATGCGTACGGCTCCTCAAACTCAGCTGTAATGTGTAGGCCTTCCTCCGGAATGCCGCCTCCACGTCCTCAGCACCATTTGGCATTGCCGGGGCCAAGTTGGTTATCAAAGACGTTAAACGCAAATTCCCCGCCAGCGAATCCAGGTTCATCGTTGGCAGTGAAAATGGCGTCGTAACCGTCATCTGCTTCAGGATTACCATCGTCTTCTAGGTCGGTTAGGTCTCCTCCGAGCAGCGAATCCGTTCCTACTCCCAAGACTTCCTCCGCCTGTGCCATGTCGCTCGTGCCGATAACAGAATAGGCTATCATCAACACAAATCCTACTAATACCAATATAATTTTCATGCCGTTCAACCTCCTATAAAAATGAATCTCACTTTTACGTGAGTTTCGCGTTAAGTTACATAAGCTTGAATAAACTGCACCCATTCTACCATACCAATCTTTACTGATCCAGCAAATTGTATACATTATACAATATTATTTGGTGATGTCAAAGTTTTTTATTCAAAAAATGATGAATAAGAAACGCGTAACCCGAGCCATCGCCTGGATCAAGACGGAATCCGAGTCCACAACGCGCAGGGTCAGCATCGGATAATAGAATCTAACCATTGGGATTCTGTAAGTGAAGAAACTCTTGACCACGCTCGCAATCAATGGTAAGAGTATACTGAATTTTACTAAAATGAGCAAGAGGAATCTAACTCTTAAAAGGCATTCAATATCGGATGACCTTGAATTCCTCTTGAAGGAAGCGGTGACCTAAATCTGGGCGAAAATCAATTGCCCTCATTTTCAATTAGACATAGCTAAAAATAAAAGGTTCGTTTACTTTTATTTTAGCGCGTTTTCTTATACCACATTAACTTGATTCATATTTATGGAGCAGTTAGGAAAACGCACCTTATGCGTCAATTTAAGGATATACCCT
>JAGWBU010000111.1:8906-10757 GCA_021295735.1 Candidatus Poribacteria bacterium
TAAATTGACAGTTATGGAGCGGTTAGGAAACCGCACCTACCGTCCGGAAAATGCGATAAATCCCGTTAATTTGGTATTACTCAACTACTTCTTCCCAATCTAACTTCTCAGAATCCCATTTAAATTGTTGCAATGGACCGAATTTAAGGTTGACCGTTAAACTTTTCGGGGTTGGGGAGCTGTCAAACAGATTGAAATCTCGGACAACAACATAAGTGTGTTGTCCATCGGTAATGGTTTTGCATGCCTCAATGAAATCGTCCAGATTCCGAATCTGCTTTCCATTTACATCAAGGATAACCACCTTAGAATTACCGTTCCGCTCTTGTACACCGACACGTGAAAAACTACTACCCGCAGCGGCATGGGGCATATAGACACCGTTAGCTTCCAAGTAGAGCAACCGACGCAGCTGCGGCGTTATGTCGTGAAAAACAGCACCACCGAATCGAACGAATCTCTGAACTTTCTTTTTCTCTAAATTCTCTACGGGCACCTGAAGACTGAGGTTTTCTCCATTACGGTAGATGTCCAAAGTGACTTCTTTACCGACGTTCTGATTCAGAATAGCATCAAAGGTGTATAAATCATCTCGGATAAGTTCATCGTTAATGCGATAGATAATATCGGATGCTCGGAGAATGGTTTCACCTGTTGTCCGCGGCACCATAGATTCTACCTGAATAACTTTCGGTGTGCCAGCTTTGGAAGGACCAATCTCTTTGCGTAAAACCTCTGGAAAATTAAAGTGTTTTATGGCTTCCCCAATAGAGATAAGTTCAAGATCAACACCGATTTCGCCACGTTGAATAGGTATCTCGTTCTGAATTAATTCTAACGCATCAATAAGGTAATCAATGGGTAATTCAAAACTGGAGGTGTCTGTTCCGCGTGCATGGATAGCAATAACCTCGCCCGCGGTGTTCCATACAGGACTACCACTTGACCCGCCTGTTCTGTCGAACGTGGTATGGATGTAACTTGAATGTCTATCACCTTTGTTGACATTGAGGTTTGCAATCGTACCAAATTTGATAGAATATTCCTCTTTTTCGTTGTTGCCAATCAGCAGCAGTTCATCGCCGAGCGCGAGTTTATCCCATTCACCAAGTTCAACGGCTTGCAGTTCAAAATCAACTCCAGCAGGATCAATCTTATAGAATCCGAAGTCGTGCGTTGGGTCATAGTAAAGAATATTCGCTTCTGTAAAGCTACCATCATGAAAGTTGATTTTAACATAGGCAGGACTGCTGCCTGTAACATGTCGATTCGTAGCGATAATCCCACGTTCTGCATCAACTACGAAACCGGTAGCGAAGCTTGTGCCTTTTGATTCCGTTTCGAAGACGACCTCAGAAGCAGTTTCGACATTCACTACCATCGGTTTAAAACTGGCAATCTGTTCTGTCCAGTTGTGCGCTGCGTTGGCGTTTGCTGTAATAAATGTGAAAAGCAGTAAAAGGATGGATGTTTTTTGAAAAATATGTTTCATGATACTCCTTTTTGTTTATACAATGAAATAGATTCGTTTGTAGATTTATTCTGAAATTCTAACATTTTAGTCCAAGAAGTGTCAATTCTTTTAGAATTTTGCCACTTCAAAGGTGCGTTTTATTTATTATCATAGGGTGATCTCCTTGCTAAATGCCGCGATGTTAATCGTTCTTTCCAATTGCAACACCAGGGTTATTTAGTTGAGGGGTGTGCATAAATAATTCCGATGTTAAATATGCGCTTAAAGGTGGACGGCACACGGCGTGGGTTTCCGTCCGCAAGTTCAAAGAGGCGCAGCATGCCACACGGGGAATGCCATAAGGCATTCGGACCCGGTGAATGACTAAAGACGAATGC
>JAGWBU010000111.1:10837-20483 GCA_021295735.1 Candidatus Poribacteria bacterium
AACGCATTTCTATAAATCAAGCGGCACCTGGCGTCTGTCCCTGTCTGTGTTGATGCGCCAAATATTTATGCACACCCTTCATTTAGTTCTCCATATTTTCGGTTATTCTTGAATGCCCCTCTTACTGTAGGAGCGAGCTCCAGCTCGCGACTTTTTGACGAAAATGTGCAAAAACCCTAAAACTAAATAACCCTGCTGCAATACATCCCTTGTAGACGCAACACTGCTGATATGGTATATTATGGTATAGACACAGAATTGGACATCAAACTTACAAGGCACTTCAGATGATAGAAAGGATATACTATGGCAATACATCATTTTAAACCGACTGTATACCACACAGCAATAGGTACACATGAGCCAGTGCTTCATATCAATAGTGGTGATACTGTTTTTACTACAACCGTAGATAACGCGGGTTATGATGCTACCGATACACAGGTAACACCGGGTGGTAATCCACAAACAGGTCCGTTTTATATTCAAACCGCGCAACCGGGAGATACGCTTGCAGTGCATTTCGATAAACTGCTACCGAATCGTAAAATTGGGAGAACTGCTACGGTTGTTGCGCCGAATGTGCTTGATCCATATTATGTTGCATCCGAAATGCCTGAAGGGGATCGTGCTGAATGGCACGTTGATGTTGAAGCATGGACAGCAACTTTAATGTCGCCAGAAACACAGTTAGGTAGACTTACACTGCCGCTTGAGCCGATGGTGGGATGTTTTGGTGTTGCGCCACCGCGCGGACAAGCCATTTCTACGGCAACCTCCTCTACACACGGCGGAAATATGGACTATCGTGGGTTTAAAGAGGGTGTTACTGTCTATCTTCCCGTCTTTGTTCCGGGTGCGCTCTTTCACCTCGGCGATGGTCATGCAGTACAAGGTGACGGAGAAATTGTCGGTACCGGGATTGAAATCTCTTTTGATGTTCAGTTCACAATTGAAGTAATCAAGGAAAAGTCTATTAATTGGCCTCGTGCTGAAAACGCGGAATATATCCTCACAGCAGGCAATGCGCGTCCCTTGGATCAAGCAGTGCAGCACGCTACTACCGAACTGCTCCGATGGTTAGGAGAACTCGGTTTGGAGAAACGTGCTGCGCACATCTTGTTAGGGCAAACCGTTGAATACGATATGGGAAACGTGTTTGATCCAGCATATACGATGGTATGTAAAATCAAGAAGTTGATATTACGAGACATTGGGATTTGGAAATAACGGAGATATACCAGATTCGGCGCAGTTTAGGATTTGTTCATATCTAATTCCGCCATGGTTCTGAGATTAAGCAGCGGCGTCATCACACCGCCAGACGCAGGCAGGACAACCCCTGTATCGTAAAGCCGCATCGCAGCGACGGTCGCATGTGCTACATCTTCCGGTGTACCGGGACGCACCATAAAAATATATCCTTTCTCAGCTGCCTCTTCGTAATCCGGAATACGGACACGTGACAAGTCAGTATCAATGACACCTGCAGCGATACCGTTTACCTTAATGCCGTGCATCGCCAACCTCCCCGCATAAGCCCGCATGCTCATCTCTAATCCTGCTTTTGAGATGCAGTAGGCAGTCCGGTTGTCAGATGCCATCGTATCCGAAATGGAAAGGGTATAGATAATACATCCGAGAATCTCATTCTCTACCATGTAATTTGCAACGCGTTGTGTAAGAAAATGCGGTGCCTTCAGGTTCGTATTTAGCAGTAGATCGAACTGTTCTGGCGTTTCTTCAAGAACATCAGCAATACGGGTTATCCCTGCATTGTTAATAAGGATGTTCACCTTCCCAAAGGCATCGTGTGCGGTTTCAAGGAGTTTAGCGTGTGCATCTAAGTCGCTGATATCTGCTTGAATAATGACTGCTTTTCTACCGAGTGCCTCTACTTCACGCTGTACTGCTTCGGCTGCATCGCGATTTTGATTGTAGTTAATAAGCACATCAGCACCTTGTCGTGCTAATTCAATAGCGATTGCGCGTCCAATACCGCGACTGGAACCTGTTACGATTGCAGCACTATTTTCAAATGAAACGTCTGTAGCAAAGAAACCGGGGTCTGTGTGTGTTGGCATGTAGTTTTATTCCTTTCAAGATTCATCCTGATGCTGTGCAAGAAAATCGGTAAACATATTGAGATCATCGGAGAAACTCTGAAACAGTTCTTTGATACCCTTTGCATGCTCCTCCGTATTTTTATAAATTAGTTCATCTGCATAGATGTTGTTAACTTTATGTCGAAATTCTAAGAGCGCTTCTAAAAGCAAAAAAGTCTCCTGCGAAATCACAGTTGGTCTTTCAGGGCGTTGTTTTGTCATCTGTTCAAGTAGGTTTTTATGCCACCGACTTCCACGCGACAGATGCGCGTCAACTTCGTTGGCAATTCGCTCAAAAATTCGCTCTATACCCCGATAAACATCGGCAAGTTTGTTGGCAATTGATTCCTCTATATATTCTCTTGCTGCAGCAGGTAGTACTTCAATGTCTTCTAAAGCTTTGACAATTGCATCAACAGTAGATTCAATTTTTGTGCATTCATCGTTGATACGTTGGGTGAGTTTTTTTCGGTTCATCTCGTATATTTCTTCCTCCACGACAGGAAAAACTTGACGTTGTAAGTGTTCATAAAGTGTTTTCCATAATGTAGGCTGCTCCCCTTTTTTAATAGGAATCGCTTGCTGCTGGATTCTTTCTTGGAAAAGCCCTTTGGTTGTATCAAAATTAATCAGGTCTATTTTGAATCCCGTATCAATGCCTTTAACTTTCCAGTATGCAGCTGAATGTGTCTTATCAGAGAGCCCCCACACTGCAATATCAATATCCGATGACTTTGTGAAACTGATCGGTTCCGCAAGCGATCCAAAAACAGCAACCTGTGTCGCATCGAATTCTTCATAAAGAAGTGTTGCGATCTCGTATGCGACCTGCCACGCACGTTCTAATAACGCCTCATCAACTTTTCGGTTTTTCCATCGGCGTTCAAGCTGCTTTCGGCAGGATGCAAGTTCTTCTGATGACATCTCTTTAGCTGTTTGCTTTGTGTTTGTAGCCTGTTGCATTTCAGACATCCTCCTGATGCTGCGCAAGAGAATCAGTGAAGGTATTGAAATCCTGTGAAACTGCCGCAAACAATTCATGGATTGTCTCTGCATGCCCCAATGTATTGTCATATTTCAATTCTCGCCCGTAGATGTTGGTTACTTTGTGGCGAAACGCTAAAAGTTCTCCTAATTTGAGAAATGTATCGTCAGAAATAACAGGCGGTCTCTCAGCGCGTTGTTTTGTCATTTGCTCAAGTAGGTTTTTATGCCATCTACTCCCTCTCGGTAATTGTCCATCAACTTCGTTGGCAATTCGCTCAAAAATCCGTTCAATCCCACTATAGATATCGGCAAGGTCTGTCGCAATCGTATTTTCAACAAATTCTGTGACATCAGAGGGAACAACTTTAATTTTTTCCAACCCTCTCTGGATTCTTGCAAGCGTATCCTCTATCTTTACAAGTTCATCGTTGATACGTTGGGTGAGTTTTTTTCGGTTCATCTCGTATATTTCTTCCTCCACGACAGGGAAAACTTGACGTTGTAGATGCTCATAAAGTGTTTTCCATAATGTGGGTTGTTCTCCTTTTTTCACAAGAATCGCTTGCTGCTGGATTCTTTCTTGGAAAAGCCCTTTGGTTGTATCAAAATTAATCAGGTCTATTTTGAACCCTGTATCAATGTCCATAACTTTCCAGTATGCAGTTGAATGTGTCTTATCAGAGAGACCCCACACTGCAATATCAATATCCGATGACTTTGTGAAACTGATCGGTTCCGCAAGTGACCCGAAAACAGCAACCTGTGTTGCACCGAACTCGTCATAGAGCAGTGTTGCGATCTCGTATGCGACCTGCCACGCACGTTCTAATAACGCCTCATCAACTTTTCGGTTTATCCATCGGTGTTCAAGCTGCTTTCGAAAGGATGCAAGTTGTTCAGATGTTATCTGATTTGATTTTGGCATCACGACACTCCTTGTAATTCCAACGTTTCACTCAGATGACACGCAACTTTTACGCCCTGTGTAATCTCTCGAAGTTCGGGTGTTTCCTGTTTACAAATATCGGTTGCGTAGCGGCACCGTGGATGAAAATGGCAACCCATTGGTGGTTGAGATGGATCAGGAACATCTCCTTCAAGGCGAATTAGTTCACGCTTACGTTGTTCCTTCGGATCAGGCAATGGTACTGCGGATATCAACGCCTCTGTATAAGGGTGTTTCGGTGATTGATAAAGTGTTTCAGCATCACTAATCTCAACGATCTTACCGAGATACATAACTGCCACACGGTCGCTGATATGCTTGACAATGCTCAAATCATGTGCGATAAAGATATAGGAAAGTCGGAATTTCTTCCGCAATTCCGCCAGAAGGTTGAGAATTTGGGCTTGCACGGAGACATCAAGTGCCGATACTGGTTCATCAGCGACGATCAGTTCGGGGTTAAGTGCTAATGCACGTGCAATCCCAATACGTTGGCGTTGTCCACCGCTAAAGGCGTGTGGGTAACGCCGCATGTCTTGTGATTTTAAACCAACAGATTCCAACAGTTCAACAATTCTATCTTGAAGTTCGTTCCTTTTTATAGCGCGATTGACGCGTAGCGGCTCACTGACGATATCTGCCACCGTCAACCGTGGGTTAAGAGATGATTGTGGGTCTTGGAAAACCATCTGGATACGCCGACGAAAGGGACGTACCTGTTGAGACGTCAACTTTGCTAAATCCACTTGTTCATCCCCAAAAGTGAAACTACCACTTGTAGGTGAAATTAAACGGAGGAGACATCGACTTGCGGTAGTCTTTCCACAACCGCTTTCGCCTACTAACCCAAGGGTCTCGCCGCGTTGGACATCAAAACTAATCCCGTCTACCGCTTTCACATGTCCAACAGTCTGTCGAAGAATTCCTTTTCGTATCGGAAAATACTTTCGTAAGTCTTTGACTTCAAGCAGTATTGACATCGGTTTTTCCCTCACAAAGCCAGCATCTTACAGCATGTTTCTCTTTTCCGGTATTAATATTTTTTGGAGCATCAATCGTGCTAAGTGTAGGCATTTCTTCGCAAACCTGAATTCGTTCGGCACATCGCGGTTGAAACGAACACCCGATAGGAAGTGCCAGTGGGTGCGGCACCGTTCCGTGAATAGAGGGCAGTGTTTTTTGTTGATGTCCACCAAGTGTCGGAATAGAGTTGAGCAAGCCACGTGTGTAAGGATGTAAGGGATTATAGAAAATGTCATCAACACCTCCCTTTTCAACGACACGTCCAGCATACATAACAACTACCTCGTCAGCCATGTCAGCGATAACCCCTAAGTCGTGCGTAATCAGCATAATCGCCATTCCAATATCCGCTTGCAGCTCCTGCATGAGTGCAAGCACTTGTGCTTGAATCGTGACATCAAGTGCCGTAGTCGGTTCATCTGCAATAAGAAGCGCGGGCGCACAACAGAGTGCAATCGCAATCATCACGCGTTGACGCATCCCGCCGGAGAGTTGATGCGGATACTCATCAAAACGTTGTTCAGGGGCAGGGATACCGACGCGTGCAAGCATCTCAACAGCGCGTTCACGTGCCCATTTTGGTATCTTCTGCAAACCGAAACTTTCCAGAGGCGAACGCTTATGCTCTTGGTGTAACACAATTGCCTCAGCAATTTGCTCTCCAACGGTATAGACAGGGTTAAGTGATGTCATCGGTTCTTGGAAAATGATAGCAATTTCGTTGCCACGAATCTGACGCATTAACTCACTTCGCGGTGATATTTGCGCTATATCTAAAGGTTCGTCTACGTCATCACGATAGAACAGAATCTCGCCCGCTTCGATCCTACCTGGATTTGGTACAAGTTGGAGAAGGGAAAGTCCAGTGATACTTTTTCCACAACCGCTTTCACCGACAATGCCAACCGTTTTGCCGCGTTCAATAGAAAAACTGACATCGTTTACAGCGTTTACAACGCCACCATCTGTAGGAAATACTGTTTTTAAATTAGAAACTTCAAGTAGTAAATGTGTCAACTTTTTATCCGATATTGCAGTTATGATTCTGGATATATGAATATTTTACAGGAAAATAAATCGTAGGTCAACTTTTTAGTTGGATATGGTTTACGGGTATAAAACCAACATTATTATCTAATAAAAAAAGAGGTACAATTAGTTGTACCTCTTTTATGAATCACCCTTATATATTTGAGATTTCAAATAAATACACATCCTCCTTACAGATTTGTTTTGATATCGCTCCAAATGACGGTAAGTTTCTTGCTTACTGTGTTTGAAAAATGAGCATCAAAGACTTCTGTGCCTTTATTAATAGGATGCGTGTGCCACAACTCTGTTGACTCAATATCAGCAAATGGACTGGCAAGATTCACATGTGTCTTTTTCGGTGCTTCTGTAGGAAGTGTTTTCTCAACCTGCGCGCTCCCGTGCTTAAGTGATGCCCAAGGTGATGGGGCAATTCGCACGCGTTGGAGACGTGTCTCTTCCATTGCGGTCAAACCGAAATCCTGCTCTGGTGTATCTGTAAAGAACACAAGCTTCACGAAGAAGACTGATACGATCAGATAACAAAGCAACGCGACACAATTCACAAACTGCGGAGATATTTCTAACTTAAACTTACCGAAAAGCCATGAGATAGGGGCCGCGAAGAAGGCGGTTTGATTCCTCCTATGGACTTCTCGGATTTGACCTTGGATATTTCCCAGTAATTCGGGAGGTGGTTCTGGTGCTTCAAGACTACCCAGTACCGTAGCGGTATGCCACAATCCTTCATATTCAACTTGGCACGCCTTGCAGCCTCGTAGATGTTGTAAGAATTCATGCCGCTTTGTCCCTTGCAACATGGAATCTTGACGGTGTAAAACCAGATTTTCACGAGTCTGTTTACAATTCATTTTAACAATCCTCGCTTTTATAAGGTAAGAATATATTCACGTAGCAACCTAAACTTCTCAAAAATAGTGTTTTTCCAACTTCGCTTTGAGATTCTGTATAGCTTTATTTAACCGTGAGGCGACAGTTCCGAGAGAGCAGTTAAGAATTTCAGCGATCTCTTTATATTTAAGGTGTTGCATATAATACAGCGTCACAACCTCACGCTGCTTCGGAGGCAGACAGTCAATAGCGGCTTGAACGATCTCACTCTGTTCAGTCTTGATTACCATCCGATCAGGTATATCCCGTTCCTCTGTCATGCCATGTGCCGAAGTTTCTTCTGTATAAGCCTCCAGCATTCTATTACGGGATTTGGCTTTGCGGATGTATTGATTGCAAGTGTTTAGACCAACACGATACAACCACGTTCCAAATTGCGACTGGAATCGAAACGTTTTAATTGACTTATACGCCTCTAAAAACGTCTCTTGCGTAGCATCCTCAGCATCCTCGGAATTGCCGAGCATTCGGTATGCAAGCCCATAAATTTTGGTATGGTGGCGATTGACCAATTCGTTAAATGCCTCAATATCGCCCTCTACTGTTTTGTGCACAAAAACATCATCTGGAATCATAAAAGTTCACCTTGCGCAGATGTTACTGAATTAGTTGCATCGGAATTATAATTTCTTCATTTTTTTTATTGTAGGGAAAATTACACGGTGTAACATGTGTCACAGACCAAAGCGAAACGTTTAACACCATCGGTCTCAAACTCTGTTTCGTAATCATAACTCACTGGTATATTTGATGTGCCACACCAATCACATCGTCCAGAAAAGGTGTGTGCTTTCTGTGCCAAGAGTGCCTGTTTCTGTTCTTCTACCTTTTGCGTTGCTTTGATGAGGTCAAGTGCGCGTTGCCGTAAGGTTCGATCGGTTTCTGTTTTAACAATCTTTTGAAGGAGCGGTTGTAGCCTTGGATCGTTCGGATTTCCACCATCGTCAAGCGTATGCCATGCGGCACGGCGTACGCGCAGATCGGGATCAACCAAGCCCTTATATAATGCCACCCAGACTGCATCAATGCGTTTGCGGACGTGACATGGACAAAGATTCTCCATTGCCAGTGCGCGCTCTTCCGGGTTAGCAGAGTAGGCAAGAGAAAGGTAATATTCTACGCCATCACCACGCAAGCGGTCTTCGCGTCGTCGGTGTGCTTTCTTCTGATATCTGTTCATCCCAGTTAATTTTTTCGGCATCTATCTTCTCTGTTAACAGAATTATGACATGGTTTTTGCAAGTTTTCAAGTTTTAATTGTAGGATTGTGTTCGGAGGCGTTCAATTTTCGGTTTTTTATCTGTTTGAGCTGCAAAGCAGCTATTCGGAGATCGTTACTACATAAGAAGTTACCATTTGGTAACTTCTTTCATACCGTGGCAACTTTTTTAGATTCGCTATAACTCCAATCTGTGACAGGGTTTAGAATGATTTTCTTAATATGGCATAATTTTTCATTTTGGACTTTCGCGACTTTCCCAATTTTTCAATATTTATGGCTAAATTGATATAATTTTCATCAGCGCGTTTACAAAACGCCGAATCAAGAAATCAACGGTATGAACGCCATTTAGGCGTTCCCCGGGTATGAATGTCATTTAGGCATTCCCCGCCTACTTTTTGTGTGTAAGTGCTTTTGTCAAGTAATTTCAACATTTTCTCGTCCATGTTTTGCCCCAGATTTGTGGTTTGGTTGTTTTTGTGTTTGCGGGATCGGTTTTGTTTTTCATACTGATATTATACTTGGTTATAGGTGATAGTCAGAAGTTTTTGGTTGCTGAACAATAGATATCCAATATATAAACAATAAGTTTGCTGGAAAAGTTGGAGATTGTCGCGTTTTTTGAATTTCGGATGTGCGCGTATTTTGTTTTCAACATCCCGGCGGATGTGGATTTTTGGTGTTTTGGTAAAGGAAAGAAATTATTGGAGAATTGAATGGCTCTGCCTCTTCTGTTAATTTCGTTGTCCATTTGATGCAGGCGTGGTATAATTTATTTCCCTTACGTGTTATGATACATTGCCTGAATATACTATACCTACAAATTTAGGAAACATGCTTAATGCAACACCTCTATGAGAAACTTCGTGAATACACCCTTTAACATAGTTGAAAGGGATGTCCCAGAGAAAAAGGAAGATTCTGTTAAGGGGCATACACGACAAAAGAAATAGGCAGCTACCCAAAATAAAAGATACCTGCCTGTGAATAGATGATTGAAGATAGAAACCTAATCAGAAGCCCAGTGATAGTTATGTGTTCCCCAATCACTTGTGCAACTACCATTGCTGCATCGTGTGAAAGAGACACCGCATCCAGGACGTCTACACGTAAAAGTGGTCGTGTGGTTGTCAGCAGCGCCTGATATACACGTCCAGTAATGCCCATTACACGGCCCGCAATCTATGCGGTGTTCCAATCTGTCGCTCACTGTCTGACCACAAGCTTGACGGGCACAGGTCGCACTCGGCGGTGGGGGCGGCGGGGGCGTAGGATACGCATGCGTGTGCGTCAGATTCCCACATCGCCAGAACATATACGTGCATCGTTCCCCGTTTGAATTCGTTATCGTGCATTGTTCCTCAACATGCGTTAGGCTATCACAATTAAAGTGATCAAGAAGTCCACAGCTTGTCGGCGCGT
>JAGWBU010000112.1:0-1716 GCA_021295735.1 Candidatus Poribacteria bacterium
CCTGTGCCCGCCCGTTGTTTCGATCCTGAGACATGGCGAGGCACCAAATCAACGGTCCGAATGCCTTATGGCATTCCCCGGGACCTCGCCCTACAAGTAATTTATGAGATAGGTTGTAGTTAATCCGGGTTATAAACCCCTACAAGAGAGCGTTGAACTATTTCTCCCAATCGTCAGGAGCAACACTGCGATAAGCGTAATCTAAGAGCGTCACGGGATGCATTACTTTCATATTTAACCCATGTTTTTGGATGCCGAGTTGAATCTGGAGTAGGCATCCAGGGTTTCCAGTAGCGACAATATCTGCCTCAGTTTCAGCAATGTGTATCATTTTTCGTTCCAAAATTTCCTGTGAAAGTTCTGGTTGTGTAATATTATAGATACCGGCACTCCCACAACACCATTCGGATTCTGTTAACTCAATTAATTCAAGCCCTGGTATCGTTTGTAGGACTTTTCGGGGTTGTGATTTCACGCGTTGGCCGTGTAGTAGGTGGCACGGTTCATCGTAGGTGACGCGACGTGGAATTTCGCCTTTTGGTGGTATCATCTCAATTTCGGCTAAGAATTCACTAATGTCGCGCATTTTGTGGCTGAAGTGTTTCGCTTTTTCAGCGTAAACTGGATCACTTTCCAGAAGTACCTCATATTCCTTGAGTGTTGCGCCACAACCAGCGGAATTTATAATAATCGCGTCTAAATTTTCATTTTCGAACGCATCAATGTTTTGTTTAGCAAGTGTCGCGGCGACATCGCGTACACCGTTATGTAGGTGTAGTGCACCACAGCAGGTTTGCTTGCGCGGTGTGATAACTTCACAACCGTTTTCTGCCAATACACGGATAGTTGCCAAATTCGTTTCAGTAAAAACTTGGTTCATGATGCATCCAGAAATAAAACCGACGCGGTATCGGGTTTTCCCTTCGGCATGTGTGATGTCACGCATTGTATATTTGAGGCGTGGAGACGGAATTTTGGGTAGTAACGATTCCATTTGACCGAGTTGTCCCATCAACTTGAGAATTCCTGTTTTCTGGACTAACCATCGAAGGCCAAGTTTTTGATAGAGCCACATCAGTTCAAAGATGAGGTCTAACCTTTCCTTGTTTGGTAGAATTTGCTTGAAGACGAGGTTAGTCCAAAATTGGTAGCTTATGGATCGCGGGGCGTTCAGTTCATAAATCGCGCGTGCCTCTTCAAGAAGTTCACCAAAGTGAACGCCAGAGGGACAAGCGGTCTCACAAGCACGGCAATCCAAGCATCGGTAGATGTATTCTGCCCATTCTTCATTAAGTGGTGTGGCATCTTGTGGTTTGAACGCACTCCCCATGAGATATAATCTTCCCCTGGGGGAATCGGTTTCTAAACCTAATTCTCGATAAGTTGGACAAGTAGGTAGGCAGAGACCACAATGTGTACAGGCATCCCATTTTTTCCAATTAAAGGTGTCTGCACCAATTAGTGGTTGTGTTTGTTGGATGGACATATTAAAATTTATTACGTTGGCGATATTTCTTTCGATTATATAGTTATTTGATTACAACCTATCTCATAAATCGTAGGAGGGCTTTCTAAGCCCGATTTTGTGAGACACAAGCGTTATATCCAAATCAACGATGAATGCGCTTATGGCATTCATCCAAATCAACGCAGCATGCGCCAAATCAAGAAATCAACGGTATGAATCATGGCGAATCATGTAGAATACCAAAAGCG
>JAGWBU010000112.1:1730-8567 GCA_021295735.1 Candidatus Poribacteria bacterium
CATTCCCCGTATGGCATGCTGCCAAATCAACGCTGAATGCGCGTGTAGGCATTCATCCAAATCAACGCAGCATGCGCGTCCGGCATGCTGCGGGGTTGAAAACCCCTCCCACAAGAAGATATATCCTTAAATTGACAGTTATGGGTAGAGTGCAGCGAAACCCGACATGTATACTGCGTTTTATCCAACCTTGACATACTCCCCAGCTAAAGCAGGGGGATTCTTTTGTCCCTCTGCACTGGGTAAATTCTGCGATCAACAGTGAATGCGAACGCCAGCAAAACTTTTGTTCGTCTTCTATTACCTACTGCACTGGACGATGCCCTGCCCATTCATCCGTCACAGATTTTCACCTGCTTTAGATGGCAAGATTCTTTTTTGTGAAGTGGCACTGTTTCACTTGAAACAGTTCAATTTTGTCCTTCTTACCAGACACCCCGACACAACAAGAGATAACTTACTTCTCTTGGGGGTCTTTTATACAATATGTCTATTCGCTCCTTTTGAGAGTTCGCTAAGTAGCGACTTTGGTAGGATACATTGCAGATATGTGCTGCATATCAACCCGCTCACGTGTTCCAGTTCACATTCGACTGGCATGATATGGATGCTCTCCACCAACGGACATGGTTGCAGATGTAACATTACATCCTCTTTCTGTGGGTAGTCTGTGATACCCCGCACTTGTGAGCCGTTCTACATCCCAAAGCTAAAGCATTGGGTTTTGAACGGAACGTTTAATAATATGTTATCGGTGAAATCTTTCCAATATAATATGGGTAAACCAAAGCAGGACTAACACAATCAAGCCGATTGTGGCAAATATCATGCCTTTTGAACTCACTGTGCCAACGAAACTTTTCTTGATATTTTCCTTTCTGCTTTCGTTAATCTTATCCGCAAGCATCCGTTTTTCGTATTCTGTCAGATTTTTCTTTTGTGTAGGGAATAGTTCTGAGGGTGTACGCCTATAAATTCCGCTCTTCCACTTTCTGTATAAAATACGAAAAACTATCACACATCCCACAGTTCCAAACAAGACAGCTGCACCAATGAGCATATCTGTAATAGGCAAGAATTCAATCGGATCAACCGGGCTCGGTTCGGCGTATAGAGTTTCGCTTATGATGAAAACCACATGAATAGTTTCCATTTTTACGTCCCTGTGATGATTTTAGTTATCCCTTCATTCAGACTACCGGAACGATACCCCTGTAGGTCAAGCGTGACGTGTGCGTATCCGAGCGTTTTAAAGTGTGCGCTGATTTGAGTGCGCGTTTCTTGTTGGCGTAGTAGTGCAATTTCCCTCGCTTCAAGTTCAATTCGGGCAAGCTCACCGTGATGACGAACACGGAACTGGCGGACACCTAAATCGTAAAGGAATTGTTCGGCAGCGTCAACCTGACGTAGCAATTCACGTGTGATGCGCATGCCGTAAGGAAACCTTGAGGATAAGCAGGCAAATGCCGGTTTATCCCATGTTGGTAGGTCCCAAGCTTTTGAAATCTCGCGTATTTCTGCTTTTGTGAGGTCAACATCAATTAAAGGGGCTTGGATACCCATCTGTTTCGCTGCATCCATTCCTGGGCGGTGGTCGCCAACGTCATCTGGAATTGCTCCGTATACGATAGTTCCTACATTATATTTCTCTGCGATTGGGCGTAGTTTATCAAATAACTCTGTTTTGCAAAAGAAACAGCGATTGGTCGGATTGCTCGCGTATCCTTCCAGTTCTAACTCTTCGGTGTGAACCGTTTCAAAACGGATGCCTATCTGTTTGGCAATATCTTGCGCAGCTTTCATTTCTCGGATAGGATAAGAATCGGAGATTGCGGTAACAGCGAGGGCGTTATCACCTAAAGCATGTTGTGCCGCCTCAGCAAGAAATGTGCTGTCAACGCCACCTGAAAAGGCGACAATGACTTTTTCATAGTCTTGTAGGCAATCGTAGAGTTGGTTTAATTTTGTTTGTAGTGGTTTTGGTATCATTTATTCAGTCCCGAGGTGTTATGTTAGGATGTATGCTATTTGTCATAAGTCAAGTTTTAAGATCATCCACGAGTTCTTTCACATGGGTAAATCGGGCTTACAAAGCCCTCCTACAAGAGACAGAGGTCGCGATTCGGAGATCGCTCCTACAAGAGATAGAGCGGTTTTGGTAACATCTGTTCACATCCTAACGTGCTATAAAGGTCTGTCAGCTTGTTGTATCTTTTCCAATTCACTACGAAGCAATTGTCTTTTTAAGCCGCTAATCCTGTCAATAAAAAGTGTTCCATTGAGATGATCAATTTCGTGTTGGATCACACGAGCGAGAAGTCCATCCGCTTCAATCTGAATATCTTCGCCGTAGTCGTTCATTGCTTTAACGACTATCTTTTCCGGACGTTTCACATCAGCACGGAGGTCAGGGATGCTTAGACATCCTTCTTCTGCCACACTTTCACCTTCAACACTCAAAATTTCAGGATTGAACAGCATGATCGGTTCATAGTCTGCGTCTTCTGGGTCTATATCAACAATAAGGAATCGTTTTAAAACGCCAACTTGCGTTGCTGCGAGTCCGATGCCGTTTGTAGCGTAGAGTGTCATCAACATCTCTCGAGCAAGTTTGGTTTCAATGTCTGTGATTTCCTGAACGGGTTCCGCTCTTTTGCGGAGGATAGGATCACCATAATAACGAAGTTGCAGCGGTTTTGTTTTTGGTAAGCGTGGTATTTCGTCTACGCCTTGGTCTTCAGATTGTCTGTTTTTACGTTTTCTTTTCGGTTTTGACATGCGTTGGACAATTTCTCCATTATTCTTCGTCAATGAAAAAGTTTTAAATATCATAACACTTGTAGTGGAGTATGTCAAGTAAAATTAGATGTGGGGGTGTGTAAAGTTTTTGGCATGAATACTCTTTTCTTTTGTTGGAGGGGTTTTCAACCCCGATTTATCGGGCTTACAAGGTTTCCCTCCAACAAGAAAATGGCATGGTTAATGCAAATATATTTACACACCCATTGAAGAATCAGATTTACAATATCCCTGCAAATTTAGCTTTATGGCTTGAGCAGCATTACTCACGAAATGTTACGCGATCATAAATTTCACGTAAAGGCAGTTCACATTGAACTGAAATAAGTGGTAGGCGTTCCTCAAGGTTTTGAAAATCGGTGAGAATCCAATTGTTCTCTTGGCGGCAGAAGTGTTCAACACAAATCTTGTCTTGTGCAACAAGGATGTATTCCTGTAAAGATGGCAGCTGTCGGTAGTGAATAAATTTTTCACCGCGATCATAAGCCTCTGTTGAAGGTGACAGAACTTCTACGAGAATAATTGGATTAAGGAGTATATCAAAGACATCATCTTCAAAACGCGGTTCTTCACAAACGACAACAACATCGGGGTAAAAATAGGATGAAGTACTGGGTGTACTTAGCCGCATTTCGTTTGCATAAGTTTCGCATTCGCTGCCTTTCAGGAGATTGCGAAGTTCACCAGATATATTACTGGTAATAAGATTATGCGCGCGACTTGCACCGGACATCGCGATTATTTTACCCTTAACGTACTCACTTCTAACCGTTTCTCCGTTAGGTATCGCCTTGCGTTCTAAAGTAATGTATTCTTCAGGTGTAAGGTATGTTTGTGCTGCAGAACTTGCCATGGGCTCCTCCGGTAATTCACTGATAATTCATTGTAGCGTAATCGGGAGTGTGTGTCAAGGTGTGAACGAAAGATTTTAGCGAGAAATGAAACGACTTTTTATCACGGGGCTTTCATGAGATAAAGGTGAAAACCTTCATCACCGATTGTAGAACCTGTAAATTTTTCTAAAAGTGTAAGTTGATACTCTTCAATCTGCGATACATTCAAAGCAACACTCATGATAACTAGTACGTCTTGGGAGTTTTGCGTACTTAGCGTTTTGGCTTCTTTGACGACGTCTCTGTTAGAGACACTATGTGTTCTGGCTTTGTCCCACCTGACAAATGAACCGAATCGTCTGCCACGAGGATAATAAACTTGATCTTTTTCAAGGTAACCGACAACGGTACTCACCGAAGGGTCGCTATGCCCCACCATGAGCATATCTTGCATATCTTGAGCTTTGATATACTCAGCAGTCCTTTTTCCGTTAGAGAAGATGTGTTTAATATCCATACGGACAGCGGTGATGCCACCGAGAAAATGAACAGCAAGGATGATGGCGAAAACGAGACTAAATAGCCGTTGTGCCAATTCACTGATACGATTGAATTTCAGTTTTATCTCAGGACAATCATAGTAAATCCAACTTGCCAGAACAAACGTGAAGAACAGAAACCCATGATGACGTATACTACCGCCATACTTTACATAGAAAAATGCAAGGAGTCCAACCGTGGCTATGAGGTAAGTCAGAAGTGCGGTTGGACGTTTCAAGAAACGGATAACACACCAAAGGACGATAAGATAGCAAAGCGGTAATCGGATTAGTTGAAAGAGCGGGTAGCTATTGAGTTGATGACTACCCCAAAATCCCATGGATGCTCTTGGGGACGGCAGCATGGCTTGCGTAATGATTTTGGTGATGTTGTTCATACGTTGGACTGTAAAATTGAAGTTCCATCCGACGGCAAACCCAGTATCAGCGGGTGGATTGAGTTGTAGGACAGCAGTCACAATACCAACGCCGATGAGAGCAAAACCTATCCATATTTGTCGTCTATCTTCTGTAAGCGCTTCTTCTTTGCAGCAGTAGAAATAGAGGTATTCACACATAAGCGCGAATCCAATGGCAATGGTAACGATGAGGGCATGCACGCTGGTATGTGCAAGCAGTATTAGGACAATCCCAACCCATACAAATCGTTTGTAACGTTCTCTATAAAGCACACAAAAGATAGTGATAAGTAGCACACCAAGCGCATAATTTCGGGCAACAATAGCATATTCGTAGAGTGCGAAATATCCGAAAGCAAAAAGAAATTTGTGTAACCGATTAAACGGCGCATAGCGTGTGAAAAGAAAAACCGTTGTGGCAGCAATCAGGAGATGAAACACCTGCATAATAACAGGTGATGCGGTGATACGACTGAGAGGCATTAGGCAGAGATGCCATAAGGCTGGATGCCCCTCATATTTCATATTCGCAAAGAGTTCAAAGACAGATGCACTATCTCTTGCGAGGAGCCACGCTTGGATTTCATCTCGCCACATTTCATGATGTGTCGCGGCAAAACCACACACAAGCAGGAAAAGAACTGTCACCCCGATCGCGTAGTACAATTCCTTTTTGGCAAACGAAGCCTGATGGTCAGATTCTTGGTCTTTATGTTGTAAGGATTGGAAGGAATTCTGGAAAGACATGTAGTGTTTCTAATGTACGCCTAAACTGGAAATAGGTAACCATAAACCACCCGTGCTGCGTGTGATGAATCTTTGGAAAGGTTCATCAAGACCTATGACATCCACCTTGATTTTAGTCTCACTCATTTTAGTTAGCACATCACGTGCAGAATAGTTACCACTGACATATTCGTCAGTGATCAAAATGAAGTGTACATCAGCATTTTGTCTGAAGTCTACTTCGTCAGTGGCGCGGATAAGGGCATCTATCGCTTTTTCACCACCACGACATTTCACTTGTGCAAGAGCTCTTTTGATTTGAGAGATAGAACGGGTCTGTGGAATAACATCGAGAGCTAAACCCAACATGTTTTCTCGAAAGACGACGATTCCAAGTGTAAAGTCAAGTTCAGCGTCGTCAAACAGATCGGTCATGCGATTCAGATGCGTTCGGACTGCGTTAATATTATCTTTCATACTACCGCTTGCGTCAATGATGAAAACAATGTCTACGATATCCGTGGTTCGGTTCGTCACAATGTGTTGCCCGATTTGTGTTAGTATTGCGGTTGGCAGTGCAAGTTCACTAACACTTGGAAGAGTATCGTCAACAGGAGGCTTGAAAGACTGGTATTTTGTCCCACGAAATATATCTTGTGAATCCAATTTGCCTACTCCTGGGCGACTTTCCATGTCTTGATTAACTGCTGGCACTGTAGAATTTATACCGGATTTATTGATGTCTAAAATACGAGGAGTCGGAAGCGAAAAACCGCGTAACGGGGTTACTGGATTCTCATTCACAATTGGTGTTGTAGCAGGTAAGGATGCCACTGGGGGATTTACCGCAGTTTCTATCTGCTTTTGCCTGATTGGGACCAATTTTGGAGGAATATACTGTTCTCGTTTTAATTTACGTAAAGCCCGTTGTGAAGGAATCTTTGATAATTCGACGTATGTTATGTCTTTTATCGAACTTGGTTCAGTTTGGTGTAGTACTCTCATGGCAGAAACCAGAACGATATGAATAACGATAGAGAGGATGAGGGCGTAGTAGATGGTTTTTGTAATTTTAGGTTTCATACCACACATCCATGATTTTGTCGGAATGCACATATCTTTGCAACTTCCGGCAAAATAAAACATAAAGATTCTATAAGTTTGCCAAACTTTCGGATAGGTTGGACTTGACGTCCTCGCTTGTGTTTATTATTGCATAAGCACGTATGCAATTTCAAGTTAAAGTTGTGTATTGGTATGAATATTATCTCAACAGATAGGGTTGAGATGCGATACTTGAGGAATTCATTTTCTGTCTGAATCTCGGATTGTAAGAATTATGCGGATTCGTAGGGTTTCACATGTATTCAACCATAACTGTCAATTTAGTGGTCCGCCACCCTGGTAGGCGCGTTTTTTCTCTTGTGGGAGTGAATCAACGCCCAAATGCGCTTGGTAGAATGCGCGCATGGCATTCTACATGATTTGGCGGGTTTGTAACCCCGATACACAGTAAATCGC
>JAGWBU010000112.1:8576-20847 GCA_021295735.1 Candidatus Poribacteria bacterium
ACGCGTATTTGGCGTTGATTTGGCAATAAATTGCGCGACTACAAACGCGTTATTTCTTAAATTGACACCTATGGGTTTCACATGTATTCAACTAACCTATAAAGTGATAAATCTATCTCATTTCCAACTATAAAAATTAGGAAACTTTAATTTTTTATAATCGTTATATATTTTGTGAAAAATGTTGGGTACCCTGAAGCATTTTACTTAACATATCTCAATATATTTCCGAATAAAGATAACACTACACCTATTCAATAAACTAAAGCAACGCCCCTCTTGATCGGAGATGCTTCTGAATGAACCCAAATCAAAAAATTCAAAAACTGACCTCGCTTCTCAATAAACATCATGAATATCGCAAAACCTGCCTAAATCTCATTGCTTCAGAAAACACGCCTTCTCCATTAGTAGAAGAACTTTTTGACGAAAGATTGGCTCGGCGATACGGAAATTATGCTGGTATTGATCTTTATCAGCGAAACTACAAAGGCAATCGCCATATCACTGAAATAGAGGCGTGGACACAGGAATTAGCAAAAGAACTGTTCAATGTGGCGTTCGTTGATTTCCGACCGCTCTCTGGAAACATCGCGGGTATTGCAGCGACATTCGCGTTAGGAGAACCGGGTGATATAGCATTAGAAGTTCATCACGGTCATAGTTATGCCCATAAACTTGCTTCGTCTCCGCTCAAAGTAGACTTGCAGTCAATTCCGATTCCGTGGGATGGTCTTCAATCAAACATTGACCTTCCAGCAACACTTGAACTGATTGAAAAACACAAGCCGAAAATAGTAAATATAGGTTCTGGCGTATTTCTTTTTCCGCAACCTGTTGCGGAACTTAAAAGCGCAATGCGTCAAGCAAATCCAAACTCCTATCTCATCTATGACGCGGCACACGTTATTGGCCTTATCGCTGGTGGAAGATTTCAGTCGCCATTTGAAGAAGGCGCGGATGTTATCATTTCCAGTACGCACAAAACCCTTGCGGGACCGCAAGGTGGCATGATCTTAACCAACGATAAATCTATTGCGGAACGAATTGGAAAAACGTTATATCCGTTGCTGATGAGCAACCATCATTTGAGTCGTTTGCCAGCATTAGCAGGGACGTTTGTGGAGTGGATGGCATGTGGTGCAGCACATGCAGATGCAATCGTTACTAACGCGAAGGCTTTGGGACAAGCATTAGCGGATCGTAACATACCGATGCTCGGCGCTGAACTTGGATTTACAGAGTCGCATACGTTGATACCGATTGTGGATGCTTTTGGTGATGATGGGAACGAATTAGCAAATCAATTGGAAACATGCCATATAATTGCTGGCGCAGCAAGACTATCTCCCGAAATCGGCACCTCTGGTTTGCGATTTGGTGTGCAAGAGGTTACTCGATGGGGAATGACACCAGAAGATGCATCGGATATCGCAGATTGTATCCTTGATGCGCTCGCTGGACAATCACCCGATACAGTCAAACCCAAAGTCGCACAAGTAGCACAACGTTTTAATACAGTCCAGTTTACGATAAAATAAAAGGCAACAAGGATTCAACGTAACGACAAATTTTTGTAACGTTTTAGATTATTGTAACGTTAATTTATTATAGTGCTAATGTTTTATAGTTGGATAGGTTTTAACATTTTAGATGATGTTAATGTATTTTATAGTAAAATCCAATAATATGTTCACATTTCAATGAACAGCAATTCCCACACGCATGCGCTGGCGAGGTTTCCTAAAAACGGTAAATAACAAGAAAAAGGAATATTTACTATGGAAAATAAAGCACCCGATTGGGTGAAAGTAGCTGAGTTAAGCGAAGTGCCTGAGGGACAACCGAAGGCAATTAAAATGGGAGCAGGTCGTAGTATTGCCCTCTTTAATGTTGACGGGAAAATTTATGCGACCGATAACCAGTGTCCACACATGGGTTACCCATTAACGCGAGGCACAATCCGAAACGGTATCCTGACATGCGATTGGCACCGCCGCAGTTTTGATTTAGAGGGTGGTGGTTGTTTCCACGTCGAATGTGATGATTTGAAGGTTTTTCCGGTGGATATCCGAGGTAACGAAATTTGGATTGAACCGGGAGATATGATATATCGTCGCGCTGAAGAACATAAGCAGTTGCTCCGAGAAGGTCTTTTAAGCGAAGACCGATGGACAATGTCCAAAGCAATTGCCCTGTTACTTAAAGGTGGCGTGCCGGAAGAAGAGGTGATGGGTTCAATTCTGGAACACGTCGCCCGACATATTCCTTCTGCTCATGGATCAGAAGGTGGTGGCGATGTCTCTAAACTCATCAATGGACTCAGAGTTGGCAGCAGATATGAGGGTGAAGATAGGCTTATCGCTGTTACGACTGCTGCGTGTTCTGCTGCAGGAGAAGCACGTCAACGGCTTGAAGTTGTGCCGCTGCCTGAACCTGTTTCTTGGGAAAAGATAGAACGATGGGTCCGTATCTTCTCTTATGAAGGACAAGCCGGACGTATTGAGCGATGCTTGTTCACAGCATACCATAAAGGCGATGCAGATAAATTGCGCCCGCTACTCTTTGAATGTGCTGTTGAACCCAATTTTATTGATAATCCACAGATTCCACTTTATGTGAGTTATCTTTCTGAAGTCGTTGACGAATTTGGGTGGGATAGAACTGCGGACCTGTTCTTCTATCTTGGTGCAGACCTCGTCGGACATCATCCCGCGGATCCAGAACGGTATCGCAGAGATGCGATCAATCTCATGAGAGAGATGCTACCGATAATTGAAAGTGCCGCTTTAGAACGAACGAATAAATTTGACGAAGACGCTTTTGTTGAGGCACTTACAAGTGTCAATCTCCAACGCTCTTTTGAGGAAGTACAGGCAGTCTTAGTTGATGGTGTTAAGTTAGATAGAGTCATTACGTCACTTGTTCTACTCGCAGCGGATAGAATGGCAAGCACACCTGTTAATGTAGATGCAGGTTGGTGGAACTTAACAATGGAACTCAACCTTGCGTCATCTTTACGGAGTGCGCAACAGGTTGGTGGAAACCTTGTCGCAGCGAAAGGGCTTTTCCACGTTGCGTGGCAAATCTTCGCAGACCGCTGGATAAACATATCCTCACGACCCCTCAGCGAACCGTTGAGTGAAGAAAAACTTGATGTCGCAAATGAAGCAGAGGGTATCAAACACATTATTGGAACGATTGAGTCACTCAACGTGCAAGATGTGGGACCACAAGTCCTTGGCTATCTAAATGCTGGTTATTCTGGTGAACGATTACTTGAAGCGATCGGGCATTCAGTGCTTTGGGATGATACAGGAAGTGAAGTCCTACCGACATTGCGAACTGTATTTGAAGAATGGAAGCATGCTGAAGGACACCCCGCACAGCCACAATTATTGGTCGGTTTAGCACGATATGTTACAGATATCCGATCCAATACGGATAACAAATCTGCAGCTACCACAGCGATGAATTTTGCTGAAGGTAGAACAACAATTGAGGTCTTTGAGGAGTAATCCCTGATGCGCCAAAATGCTTGGCACTTGCAGCAAACAGCATTCATTGATGCAGTGAGAAACGGGGACGCGGATCGGGTTAAATCCTTGTTGACTGATAACAATGAACTTATCGCCTACATTGATGAGCCTTGGTTCTCCTTTGATGCACCAGCAATTGTGTTTGCCGCTGGCGGAGGTAATCGCCCCCTTGTGGATGTGTTACTTGATGCAGGGGCAAACATTGATGTCAAGAGTTCTTGGTGGGCAGGTGGCACTTCGGCACTGCAGCATGCGTCCGGTTCAATGCTCGGATACAACAGGGAATTAGCTGAGTATCTAATTGAACGCGGCGCAACGATTGACGCACATTCAGCAGCTGGTTTAGATATGGTGGATACGCTTGAGGAGCTGATTCGTGAAAA
The DNA here is from genome assembly GCA_021295735.1 of Candidatus Poribacteria bacterium. Taxonomy (GTDB): domain Bacteria; phylum Poribacteria; class WGA-4E; order WGA-4E; family WGA-3G; genus MSPOR6. Next base: position 12,499 of record JAGWBU010000112.1, read on the forward strand.
ACCGGATGTTGTCAATGCTCTGGGGAGTGACGGGATGTCCCCGCTTCATTTCTCCGCGACATCCCGAATTGCCGAACTGCTCCTCAAGCACGGCGCGGACATAAATCTACGCGATCGCGACCATAACGGAACTGCAGCGCAATGGACGATGCAGAGACGACCTGAAGTATGTAAATACCTCCTGGACCAGGGTGCTGAGGCAGATGTCGTCCTCTATTGTGCAATGGGGGACGTTGAACGGGCAAGGGCAGAATTCCAAAAAAATCCTGAGATCCTCACGCTTCGGATAAACATGAAAGCTCCTGAAGGTTTCATTATCCCATCGTCAAAGGTTAACGATGACCAAACAGAGGTTGTTCCCGGTGGACATGTCTATGTCTATCAGGTTGGACCGACCATGCCGTTACTTGAGATAGCACTTCGTTTTAAACAACCAGAAATCGTTGATCTGCTCATTGACTTAGGTTATGAGATCAACTTGCGAGATTGGTATACGCTTGTTGGGCAGGGACCTAAGCGGTTTGATGAATTGGTGAAAGGATTTCTTGCCAAAGGTTTGGATATTAACGCACGTCAAAAACATCGACGTGGCATGTGGACACCACTACATTGGGTCGCACAACGCGGCCTGACTGACGGTATCGCATGTCTATTGGCAAACGGTGCCGACCCGAATGTGCCCGATGACAAAGGGCAAACGCCGCTACACTTCATCGCACAGAAGGGTATTGGCAAAAACCAAGTAGAGCTGCTAATTGAACACGGTGCTGATGTTAATGTACTTGATAATGCTGGACAGACGCCGCTTGATTATGTGAAGAAAGCAAAGCGGAAATCAGTCGCAGGTGTTTTGACAAAATTAGGAGCGAAAAGCGGCAAGTAACCGACACTTGCTAAATTATCATATCCAGTGTTTTTTGGTTAATCAATGTTAGAAGGATTCGGGCATGCAATACGATGAAAATTCACCATTTTATAAATTGCTTGCTACGAAATATAAGGAGGAAGAGGAAGCTCTTGGCATTGCCATTGTTGAAGCGCATCCAGAAATCGCTAAACTGACGTGGCCCGGTCCAGATGAACAAGGACAACCATTTGTCAAAGGCAGTACAGCGCTACATTACGCTGCCAATGACGGAAAAGATCAGCTTGTTCTTAAACTTCTTGAACATGGTTCGGATATAAATGCGAGTGACGCAAACTGGTATCGTTCTGTGCTTTCTTGGGCTGCTAACAATGCACAGACTTCAACGATACGCTTACTTCTTGCAAACGGAGCAGCCCCTACATCTTTAGATGCAGTTGATGCCGCTGCGTTTGGCGGTTCTTCATGTGGCGAAGGGCGAGAACAAGAATATGCAGAAACACTGCAAATCCTGACTGATGCGGGTGCCGATATGAACGATCTACGCCATTATCAGAACCAAACGCCGCTTGGGATTGCTTTAAAAAGCGGAAACAAGGGTGCGATTAGATGTTTGCACAGTATTGGTGCCGCAGAAGTATAGAATTTTCCAAACTTGTTGGTGTGCTTAACAGTATATAGGTTGGGTAGAACGAAGTGAAATTTATAAATCAACGCTGTGAATGCGCTTTTGACATTCAGCGGGTGTCAATTTAAAAAAAGATGTGCGATGCAAAGTAGTAGGCACACTCCGTGTGCCGTAAACAAGCTAAGGCGGAGGGAGTATGTCTGCTACCTTTAAATTAACACTAATTGGCACTTATCGGTAGAACGAAGTGAAACCTAACAAATTGAATTTAAATTTATGAGATACGTATTAGTCATTGGTAAGAGCAATTGGTTCTCACCGTTGATGTAATAGGAGAGATATATAATGTTATCAGAAAACGGAAATTTCGTAAAAGTCGCTACCCGAAGCGATATAGCAGAGGGAAAACCGAGGGCAGTTAGAGTTGAAGGACATAGTATTGCCCTCTTTGAACATGAAGGTGCTGTTTACGCAACAGATAACCAGTGCCCACACATGGGATACCCGCTAATAAGAGGGCATGTCAAAAGAGGCGTTTTGTCGTGCGACTGGCACGGTTGGAGTTACGACATGGAAGGCGGTGGATGCTTCACCGGTGGTTGTGATGACCTCGCCACATTTCCTGTTGATGTACGGAACGGTGATATTTATGTTGATATCGGCAAAGGTGGAAAAAAACGGGACGATGCACATTTTCTCTTACTGAAAGAGGGATTATTTTCTCATGACAGTTGGACGCTGTCCAAAGCTATCGCCATTATGTTAGCGAAAGGCGTTTCAGAGGATGAAACGTTGGAGATTATGGTCAAGCACATGGTACGGCATATTACGACAGCCGAAGGATTTCGCAGTGGCGGCGGACGTGTCGCAACGCTGATGTACGGAATTAAAGTCGCCCACATGTATGAAGCGGAAGACCGGCTAATTCCGCTGATGATGGCTGCGACACATGCTGCTGGTGGACATAATGATCGTCCTGACCGCGAACCCCTTCCACCACCTGTTAACTGGGAAAAACTTGAAAACTGGATTAGAGTGTTCACTGTCGATAAAGAGTGGGAAGGCATAGAAAAATGTCTTATCACAGCGAGAGAGTTAGGGGGGCATGAAGACAAATTCATCCCGCTCTTCATGGATTGTGCGTCCCAGTGGTTCTTTCTCAGTAGTTCCAGAAACCTTATTGATCTGGCACTTCTGGCTGAATTACTTGAAAAATGGGGCTGGGAGTTGACAGGGGAATTAGTGTGCAACCTCAGCGCAAAGATACTTGGACAAGGCCGTGGCAGACCCGGTGAACGTCTTCGTGAAGCCATCCAAAAACTGGAAGAAATTGAGCATATCTTTGATGACCTTCCGCAGGAAAAATCTCCTGATGCAGACGTTGACTTTGACGAAGATCAATTATCTGCCGCTCTGGTTAGTGGAGATATAGACACAATTTTTGATGCTATAACGAAAGTGCTCACCGCGGGTGTTCCCATTAACACGATTGCTACAACCATGGTCATGACCGCTGGTGATAGGATGGCAAGAACACCAGTTAACATGAGCCCCGGTTGGTGGGAATTACAGGAAGAGATGGAATTAGCGGCCAACATCAGAAAGGTGCTCCGTTTCGGTGGCACCAAAGTTGCCGCAAAGGCACTCTACCATTGTGCCTGGAGATTTTACGCTAACCGATGGTTAAACATCCGACATCAACCGATTTCAGAAGCGAGAACGACTTCAACAACTAAAGTTCTTGATGAAGATATGGCAATTGCCGCAATTATTGATGGGATAGAATCTGTCCGCATCCAGGAAATCGGTCGACGTACTCGTGAATATCTGAACTCAGGATGCTCCGCTGAACGGTTATTGGCTGAGATGGGACAATGTATCCTCAAGGATGATAGAGGAGACAATCTTCTTAGTAGCATCTATATCGTGTCTGATGAATGGAAAAGGTGCGAGTCACATCCTGCCAGAAATCAACTGATTGTTGGGTTAGCACGTTGGGCAACGGATATTCGCAGAAATACCGGGAACGATTCCGCCGTGCAAACTGCACACCGCTTTGCAAAAGGTGAAACCGCAACGGAACTCTACGAATAGTATTATTAGCCATTATTGTAGGGCAGGGTTTATTACCTTTGCCCTACTTTTTTATCTTACGTAGGTTGAGTTTCGCCAACTACCTGTAGTGTCAATTTAAGAAAGGCACAACACACTTAACCTTAGACGGTAGGAGCGGTTTCTAACCGCTCCGTATTATCCGAAAGTGCTATTGTGGGAGGCGTTTTCAACGCCGATACAAACAAATCGGGCGGACAAAGTCTCCAACAAGAAAGACTATACATTAATTGAAACTTATAACTCAAACTCCCGTTAACAAATGAAAAAAATCTTTATATTTATTCTTTTTAGTCTATTATCCGTGTCAGTTCATGGGGCATCGTTGGAACTCGCCTTTCAACTGGGCGAAAAACAGCACCCACGGCTTGACAGGTTGTTGCCTGATGTTGTACGGTATATGGCTTTTAACAAGGATAGCACAAAGTTAATTGCTAAAGGCATGGATGGAACCTTGGTAGAGTGGGATATTCAGTCACGCCAAAAGCGAGAAATAGGAAATATTCAAGCAAAGCGATTGTTTGTTTATACTGCAGGTACTAATCAACTTTTAATTCAGAAAGAGGATGATGTCACGATTCTCAATCTCGGAGATAGCAATGAAACACAGGTAACAAAGGGACAGTATGAAAGTGGGAGTCTATCAGCAGATGGTACTTTGGTAGTATTGTCAAAAGGTGACAAAGAATTTGGGTTTTGGCAAATCGCTAAGAAGAGTCTGAAGTCAGTGAAAACCTTTCAGACAACCTTCCCAGTGAGAAACGGTCTTAAACTTTCTAATGATGGTAAGTATGTTGCGGCTGCAGAAGGGATTTATCGCAATGGTGAGGGACATCGCACAATTATTGAGATTTGGGATGCAAACACTGAAAAGCAACCTATGCGTGTTTTTAACACAGGTGAAATCTTGGGCGTGTGGAACGTGATATTTTCAGATAGCGGAAAGATGCTTGCAGTAGATACGCAACGCAACGCAAAATCTGGAATCCGCGTATGGGGTGTAAAAACAGGCGCACAACTTCTCAATAAATCTGGGTTTGAGGCATACTGGACACGCGCTCTCGCTTTCGCGCCCAATAACAAATCAAATCCTACAGAATATCTTGCCTCTGGAGACGAGAAGGGCAATCTCCGAATATGGAAAATTCCCGGTGGTGAATCAATAATTTGGGAAAACTATCCAACTGGCATTCAAGCGTTAGCCTTTTCACCCAACGGAGAGTATTTGGCAATTGCATTGTGGGATGCCACAACGCAGATTTTAAGGTGGAAAAGAGATGAACAATAATAACGAATCTTACACTGATGAAAAAGGACGCACCCGATGGCGCGTCAACGATGAAATCTCGTTGAAGCTATTGGAACTTCATACCTTCCTGATTATGTCAGACTACCCAGAAGACCATGCATCACGATATCCTCGTTTGGCACATTCCATCTCCCGTTTTCCAGAATCCGTTGCAGATCTTGTCGAGCAAGGAAGGTTAATAGAAGAAATTGGCGGAGTTGGTGAAATAGTTGAGACAATCATCACTGAATATCTAAAAACTGGAACGTGCTCGAAAATACAGGACTACGCAGGAGACATTCCGCAGACAGTTGCAGAACTTGTTCCTATCCCTGGACTTGGTGCAAAGACGATTAAACGTTTATATGAGGATATTGAGGTTGATAGTCTTGCGTCCCTCCGTGCAGCAATTGATGAGGGTAAACTCAAAGGTTTTAAAGGCATTGGAAAGAAGACATTAGATAAAATTGAGGGATACCTCAATACAAACTTATAAGTAAATATATTTTGAATAGCGGGTATAAGGGGCCGCAATAGAGATGATATTATGGCAAAATCGCGAACAACCGGTGAAATGGTTGATGGTAAAAAACATGGATATTGGATTACCTACTACGCGAATGGAATAAAACGCAGCGAAGGAAACTATATTCATGGCAAAAAGGATGGGCGTTGGATTCAGTACCACAAGAATGGCAACAAAGCAACTGAAGCCTGCTTCTCTGATGACAAGTTGAAGGAAATTATATATCCTATCATGAAAATGAGAACATGCAAATTTTAGCAACTAATTAGGATAAGATGCAACAATGTCAGTCGTTCTTCTTGTAGGAGCGAGTTCCAGCTCGCGACTCTCTAAAATCATGGTAATCTCGAAATCCTGAAAATCCTGGTTCAGACAAATAGTGGTAAAGGATCCCTATAAGTGATTTATGAAATTGATTCTAAAATGGAGAAAAATGAAAAATTAGGAAAAATTGGGCGAAAATTTAATTGCATCAGCAAAGGCTGGCGATATGACACAAGTCCGAGAACTTGTAGAAAACGGAGCTGATCCAAACCATAGCTGGATTCTGCCTTTCATGTGGGCATATTTTGGAAGGAACGTATGACAAAGAACACCGATGAACTAACCAACGATGAAATCGCACAGAAACTGATGGAACTCCATACCATTTTGATTGTTGCTGATTATCCAGAAGACCATGCAGCGCGCTACCCTCGTTTAGCGTATACAATTTCTCGCATGGAGGAATCAGTGGCGGAACTGGCAACGCAAGGAAAGTTGCAAGAGGCAATTCCGGGTGTTGGAGATATAGTCTCAACTATCATCATTGAATATGTTGAGACTGGAACATGTTCAAAATTACAGGAGTACGCAAGTGATGTCCCGCAGACAATTGTTGAACTCATTCCTATCCCCGGACTCGGTCCGAAAACAATTAAACTTCTGTATCAGGAGGCAGGCATTGACAGTCTCTTATCACTCCGAACAGCAATTGATGAAAGCAAATTGAAAGGAATCAAAGGTGTTGGTCCGAAGACGATAGAGAAATTTGAGGAATACCTTGATGAAAATTTGTAATACCATTTTGAATGCTCGCTTTTGATTAACGAGAAACACGTTTGTAGTCGCGCAATTCATTGCGCCTCTTACATTCACCTTCCGAATTTCAAAATTCCATTAAATCTCCTAATAGACATTATAACGTTTTAATTGTCCGTAGTTTTTGGTCTCTCATAAAATCTAAAGTTCGTCCGTCGGGTAGCGCTTGCGAAACCCGACAATATGAAGGTTTCAAGGCAAACTGGGCAGGTTTCACACGGAAATCGAAGGAACACACCAAGCAGGTTTTGATAATAGTATTTCAGTCCCAACATGTCGGGTTTCGCAAGCTCTACCCATAAGTGTCAATTTAGCGATATATTTTCTTGTGGGAGGGCTTTTCAAGCCCGATTTTTACATCTTGAGTTCCGTAGGAACGATATGTTTGTAGCAAACGTGATAATCAATCTCTTGAGCGCCGTAGGAGCGACATAGATTCTATAAACATTCCGCCTCTACGAGGCTAACACATTCACCAAAACCGATACATTTTCCCTAAATTGACGCCTATGGGTTTCGCAAGCTCTACCCGACGGACACCCCATCCACTTTTTGCCTATATTTCGGTCTTGGCATTATCAGACACTTCCGATTAAATCATGATAATGTCTAATGTAATTTTCAGAATTGGTATAATAGGTATTCCTAAGAAAATGGGAAAACATTTCTACTTTACACAAGAGGTAAAATTATGGCAAGTAAACTTGATACAGGCGAGATGGTTGATGGTAAAAAGCACGGTTATTGGATTACTTATTACGCGAACGGGGTAAAACGAAGCGAAGTTGGATCAATTATCACAAAAATGGGAACAAATCCGGTGAAGCCTCATTTCGCGATGGAAAATATGAAGGGCCTTGTATCAGCTATCATGAAAACGGGAACCTTAGATCCCGCGGTGCCTATCCTAAACATGAGGGTAAATCCTACGATGGCAAAAAGGAAGGACCATTTTACGGTTACGAAGAAGATGGAGAAACGGTGTGGATGATCGTAACCTACAAAAAAGGTGGCAGTCGTGCAAAACCGGATGAATATCCACTCGGAACGTGCGACGTTTGTGGCGAAGGCAGACGTTTAAATTGGGGTAATAGTTGTCCAAAGTGTGGTGCAGAAATCGATTGATAACCCGAAAAATAAAAAATCATCCTATAATTCGTTTGTAGGGTCTACGAATCAACAAACGATTCACAATTGTGGCGTTGCTTCGCAAACTGATTATTTTGGCAATTTTCCCAACCAATCTTTGAATTTTCTCTTCCATTCTCGCGAAACCGAAAACTATAGTGAACTAGAAAAATAAAGATACACATTTTCTGTAGGAGCGATCTCCGAATCGCGACGAACCTCACTGATAGTCGGGAATCGGAGTTATTTGGCGTTGATTCACATCTCAAAATGTCCCGTTAATTCTAAAGCTTACTATAAACCCACCTCTGCAGCACTCAGAGGCATTCAATTGTCGAGTTTTCTAATCCAATAGTAAAAAAAATAGCGTTTTCAAAGGTTAAAAGAGGCGCAATGAATTGCGCATGGTGAATGTGCGTCCGACATTCACATTAAACGCTTTTGTTGTTAAATCGGGGTTACAAACCCCTCCTACAAGAGTGCTCCGTGACAATTGAATGGCTCTGCTGCAGCACTACGAAAAGACTTAACAATTTGTATAAAATCAGGTATCATGGGACAGATACATTAGGGTATTTAAGGAGATTTATAAAAATATGTTGACACCTACTCGTAGGAACGCTTTGAAAGAGCACATTAAATTATTTTTAGCACTCCCCGTCAAACCCCCTGCCTTTAGGTAGGGGATGTAGACGGCGAAAGTTTTGATTTAAAATATACTT
>JAGWBU010000224.1:0-1653 GCA_021295735.1 Candidatus Poribacteria bacterium
CTCACTCAGTAAAAGGGGAGGTTAATTATGAAAAGAAAATGGGCTATACTCTCTTGCCTTTTAACCCTTGCGCTCCTGTCAGGATGTGGAATAGCCCTCCATCCTGAAGCCCCAACAGAAGGCTACTCGGAAGACTACAAAGCAGGGTATCTGAACGGCTTTGAAGTAGCATCCAATTCCGGTGAAGCGTTGGCTGCCGGGATGAGAGGTGATTTGTTCCACACACCATCAAAACTACCTGACCCCATGTTGAAGAAAATTCAGGATAAGCCTCTCAAATACCAACACGGCTTCACGGCGGGTTGGAAGGCTCGGGTCGAATCTGATACTACGATGTACTACTGGATATATTACAATGATTAAATTTTTATGACTGGTGATATTATAATGAAAGCATATCCACAGCAACTCATTGATGACGGCTATATCGTGCTACGACAGGTCGTTCCGCCTGACCAGTTGGAAGATTTAAGGACGAATTTTGAAATCCTCGTTGAGAAGCAAAAAGTAGCTTGGGAAAAAGAACGGAAACCGGAAGAAAAGCCGGGCGGTGTTTGGACAACAAGTGCACAACCGAGAGTGTTTTTTGATGAGGTCGTTGACGCGACAACTGCTAATACCGTCGAATTTTGCCTGCATGAGAACACCCTCGGTGTGAGCCAGCAAGTTATGAGAGCACCCGAAGCAGCGATAACACTGATGGCACTCATGTGTAATCCAGTGCAAGACCACGGACCCGCCAGTTGGCATCGTGATATTGATCCGACGGGACAGGCACCGCTAAAGGGCATGCAGATGGATTATGTTAAAAATGGACCAGGATATGTCCAATGGAATATCCCGCTTTACGACGATAGCGTGTTCTGGCTTGTACCGAGAAGTTATTGCCGCCCAAACACACCACAGGAGCACGAACACCTATTGACCCGCGCACAGGAACCGATGCCGGATGGGATTCCAATTGAACTTTCAGCAGGTGATGGTGTCGTCTATAGTCACATGGGCTTGCATTGGGGCAGCAACTATAGCACGAAATTGAGACGAACTGTTCACCTCGGATACCGTGCCTTCGGCGGGGATTCGTATCCAATTGTTGACCATTTTTATTGGAATCTGGAATTCACACAGCACCTTCCTGCTGAGGCTCGCGCCCAATTTGAACATTTCTCTCGACTCCATACGCAGCAGTGTGATGCGATTGAAGCGACCTTTCACGCGATCCGTAACACGGACGCTGATGGTTTTCGAGATGGATTGGCGAAACTGCACCCGGGTGAAGAGGAACGCATGGTCGCAGTCGTCTTCCTCTCAAAGTTGGCGGACAAGGTTCGCAAACTCAAAGCCCCCGAAGTTAGCAAACTTCCCATTGAAGAACGCATCGGCGAAATCTCTGCCCATCGACTCAACTTCCATCACTATGAGGATTTCGCCCGTCGTTTTTCCGCCGAAGATGCCGAAAGTATCTGGCAACGGTTTTCGACGCTCTACGAGAAAATTGAGGCAGAAATTGCCCGATCTGTTCCCGACAGAACATCTCGTGTGATGCGCTATCAACTGACCGATATGCCAGCGAATTTTACGGTAGAGGACTTCATTCAAAGCTGGTAGAAATGTAGTACAACTTTTAAACGAATTGCGTCAATCAGATGCGTC
>JAGWBU010000224.1:2021-2466 GCA_021295735.1 Candidatus Poribacteria bacterium
CTGCCGATGACGCGTTATTCGCACGATACAACTTTCTCGGTGTCTGGAAGCCTTACTTTTGGCCCCTCAACGGGAATCACGGGACTCTGGTTCGTGGTGCTGGCGGCGAGGACCATCCGCATCATACAGGCCTTTACCTCGCCTACGGGGGGCACGGTGAAGGTGGGTCTGCGAACATCTGGTCTGATTGGGATGAGCCACCTTATGGTCCCTGTGGGAAGACGTTGCATCAACGCTTTGTCCGAATCACTGAAGGGAACGTCTACACTGAATTTGTCGAAGACCTAATCCATGTCAAAGGAAATGGGGACGTTATCATGACAGAAACGCGGGCCGCTCGGGTATGGTATGCGGACGATACGCGACGGTTTCTGGAAATTACGCACGAAACGACACCGCCACTGGACATCGGCGATCGGCAATTCCTTTGTGTAGCACGTTTGAA
>JAGWBU010000224.1:2532-3180 GCA_021295735.1 Candidatus Poribacteria bacterium
TGGTGCGATCTGGGAGGCACAGTGGGAGACGGAGTGGCTGGTATCGCGCTGTTTGATCACCCAGAAAACGCTGAACATCCCGGCTTTTTCGGGGAAATCGCTGTGCCGGAACAGATGAGCATCCTCCACCATCCGCCTGATGAACTCGAAAATGACCGTTTCCGTCTGCAATTTGGGGTCTATGTCCACGAAGGTGTTACGCCAGCGGCAGATGTTGAACGGCATTATCAGTGCTACGCAAATCCAGTGCAGACGGAGGTCTTGACGGGCTCAGCGTTTTAACCAAACCGCGTAAACCATCGCCAATTTACTCCGGCCGCTTGTGGTGCTTGACATCCAGTTCGCGAAGGAGTGCCAAAGTGTCCTCAAACGATAACGCATCCCTTGAAGCCGTGCGTTCGAGGTAATCGCGCGTCTTGTTGTTGAGCACACCATAAAAGGCGCGCGCCTCAGGGTCGGGATGGTCTCGCCAAAGTTCAACAGGTATGATCGAATCCTCGCTCAAGTACCGACGGTTCGGATGCCCGTAATAGACTTGGACTGTCTTGCGTTCTGCCGGAGTCGGACGCGTCGTAGCGGTGTGTAAAACACCGATGTTGAATAGCACGGCTGTCCCAGCGGGTCCGTACAAATCGACAATGCCGCCAC
>JAGWBU010000225.1:0-315 GCA_021295735.1 Candidatus Poribacteria bacterium
TGACACACTTTCTGAGGAGACAACACACCCTGTTTTAGGAAAACCGATCCACATTTACGAGACAGTTGAAAAATCACATGGGAGACTTGAGACAAGGTGTCCCAAAGCAAGCACAAGCCTCAATGCGTATCTGGACTGGCCAGGGGATAGCACAAGTGATCCAATATCATTGGACAGACAAAAGTCTGAACACAAAAGAAGAAACACACAAAGTCCACTATGGTATAACAAGTCTAAAACCCGCAGCAGCATCTGCCGAACGCTTACTGACTGGACGGCGTGGACATTGGTCAATAGAGAACAAGTCGCACTGGA
>JAGWBU010000225.1:401-2053 GCA_021295735.1 Candidatus Poribacteria bacterium
ACAGCTATCTCTGATACAATCAAATATCTCGCTTCAAAACCTAAACTCGCAATTAACCTTATAAAATGAAAATTCATAACACTGAATAACCCTGCCCCATTATTAGGAAACTTGACATCAGGTAAAAAATGTAGTAAAATTATTAATACTAAAGTTTTGACAATTCTTGTTCAGTGATAGTTGAGTTTTCAATGGAGAATCTATTTTTTTGCGAGTTTCTCATATCAATGGAACCCCGCGAAAATGCTGCACTCCAGCGGAGTGCTATGTCTATAGAAAACATAATGTACACATTCTCGCACTCCAGCGGAGTGCTATGTGCCAGTTCACTACGGACCGCTCCGCTGGAGCGGATATGACGGTTCATACTGTTGCTATAAACATATTGCTCTGCTGGAGCAAAGAGGGTTTCTGTTTTGTGTGTTGCGTCAAAATTGTTAACAGATGTATAAATCGATCTCTTATATTGAACTCACATATAAAAAAATGTCCAAACTATAGTTATTAATAGTGGAATCTAAAAAAAAATGAACTTTTTACGACCAAAATAGTCAAACTAAATGAAAAGATGCTTTGCAGGTTTATAGTGATTCACATCGTACTGCAAACAAGGAGAATATAGTGAAGTATTCAAAAATTCTCGTTTTTTTAGGAATAAGTTGTGTAGTAGGGTTACTACTCTTAATTGGGGTAAAACTACAAGCACAGAATGAGACTAAAGAGAAACTTATTGCGGTTAAAGAAAGACAAATGAGTCCGCAAGCGGCACAACGGTCAGCACAGTTTCGCAACCGTCAACAGAACTGGTCAGCACAAGGTCGTCAGCAAGCGTCGAACTGGGGTGGACAGCAACGTTCCAATAGTTCTGAGGCAGATAATAGCTCCGATTTTTACGGTATGATTGTTGACAATAATCTTTTTCGTCCGCTCGGTTGGAGACCACCTAATAAAGAACCTGAATATACCCTAATCGGTACAGCTTTCGACCCGAACGGTGGACCATCGGAGGCGTTTGTGTTAGAACAACGTTCAAATCAATTTTATGTAGCCCGTGTTGGCGATAAAGTGGGTGATACTGTCGTTAAGGAAATTGAACAGAAGAAGGTCACTTTGGACAAAAATGGTGAAACGATCACGCTCAGAAGAGGAAATATACAGTTTCTGGGTTCTGGTGGTTCGCGCCGCAGTAGTCCGTCCAGATCGGAAAGTGCTAATCGGAACGAAAGTGATAATAATGAATCCTCATCTAAATCCTCTGATAAAGATGATGCTAAGGCAAAAGCAGCCGCTGAAAAAATGAAGGCGCAAGAGATGGCAAAGATGAGGGAGATGCAGAGGAGATTTCAAAATGCTTCGCGAGGGGATCGTGAACGGATGATCCGTGAATTTCGGGAGCGCGGTGGTACCAGAGGACGTCGTGGAGGAAATCGTTAGTTTAGATTTACAGACATAATTTACAGCAACTTTACAAAAACGAACCCCACAGGGACTTATGCAAGTTCTTGTGGGGTTTTGTTGTACAAAGACAGATATGTAGAAGGCAAGTCAAGATTATAGTAAAGCCTATAATTACACTTATAGTAAAATCCAATAATATGTTCACATTTCAATGAACAGCAATTCCCACACGCATGCGCTGGCGAGGTTTCCTA
>JAGWBU010000113.1 GCA_021295735.1 Candidatus Poribacteria bacterium
AATTGACGCCTATAGGTTTCGCTTCGCTCTACCCAACGGACATCTACATTTAGGTCTAATTATCAAACTCACGTTATAATATTATTATCAAACTCACGTTATAATTATAATGTTGTAAAAGCAGAAAGCATACTTAGCATGCCACCAGTAAACTAAATAATAGACACGCTTGTGTGTCATCAAAGGAGTTTTATGAACATAAAAAACATCTCAACACTTACGATTGCCTTCGCAATTATTGCTATATTTGTGGGTTTATCCGGCTGTGAACGGATTTCAAAAATGGTTGGACCTCCCACTTCTGAAATGGACGATTCAAGTGAAGAAATTACCATCGGTCTCGTTTTACCTCAAACAGGAAGACTCGCTTCCGTATTTGGAAAATACGTGGAACAGGCTTTTGAATTGGCTCTCAATGAAATTAACGACTTACAACTTGCAGGTTCGAACCTTAAGTTTATTACTATTGACGATCAAGGCACCCCAGAGGGAGCAATTGAAGCTTATAAAAAACTGATTGAAGAAAATAACGTTTCTATTATCCTTGGACCTGCGACCTCTTCAGCGACCAAACAGACTTTTCCTATTGCAAAAGAACATCAGATCGTCGCAATAAGCTCAACATCCGCTGCACGTGGTCTCAGTGCTATCAGTGATTTTACTTTTCGAGTCGCACTTACCACAGATGTGTTAGTCCCTCACGGTGTTGAAGTAACGCATGCTAAACTTGCTTATCAAACTGTGGCTACGTTATATGATGAAACAGATGATTTCTCTATTGACGGAGACAAAGCAGTAAAGGAAGAACTTATAGCGAAGGGAGTTAAAATTCTTGACACTGTAACATTTCAAGGTGGCGAAACAAACGATTTTACGGAGCAGTTGACACATATAAATGCGTTAAATCCTGATGCTATCTTTGTCTCATCTTTACCGGGAGAAAAGGCTGAAATACTTCGCAAAGGTCACGAACTTGGTATAACTGCACCATTCATCATCCGCACATTAACTGAAGCCGATGTTGAAGCTGCTGGTGAAGCAGCTGAAGGTGCTATCACATTTGTAGGGTGGGGCACTGCAGTTGATACACCAGGGAATCAAACCTTTATAGAGAAGTATACTGCAACATACGGTATTGGACCGAACAACTATGCTGCTCGTTCTTATGCCACACTTCATATTTTGGCAGAGGCGATTGCAAACGCAAAATCTCATGATGCAGCAGATATTCGGGACGCACTTGCTAATATCAGTGATTTTGACACTGTCTTAGGCAAATTCTCATTTGACGAAAATGGGGATGCTGTTTATGAACCGAAAATCTTGATTGTCAAGGATGGTAAATTAGAACTCTTTTAGGAGTCTTAGTTTGGTAGGCGTGTTTTTCTGAGGCGCGCCTACCCAAACCGTTCTAATCGATATGGCGCGAACCAATCCACTCGCGCACCATCAACAATTTCCAATGTTGCCATTTCACCCACCAAAGGTGCTAAGGTTACACCACTGTGCATTAACGCAATATACAGATTCGGCACTGCTTCAGTAAATCCGAGTATCGGAAATCCATCAAGCGGCATCGGTCGATACCCTACAGGAGTCGGAATCGCTTCGGCATCCGCTATTGTTGGCAGGTAGGCTTTGGCTTGAGCAAGGAGTGCATCAGCATGTTCCTGTGAATCATTCCGGTTTATCCCTTCTTGGGTACCCTGCCCAATTCTAAGCGTTCCATCACTTAATTGTCGTAGATGTAGGTGTTGGTAATTTTCATTGGTCGGTGGTGCATGAATAACTGCGACACTTTGCAAAACTGTGGCACACGAGGTTGTTTTAATAACGATTCCTGGACTGCATTGTTGTGGTATGTGAACACCTATAACGGATGCAAGTTCAGTCGTCTGAACGCCACTTGCCAAAACAACAACATCACACATGAATTCAGCATCAGGTGTTTTAACAGCAGCTATTTTTCCGTTGCGAATGACAAAATCTGTGACACCGGTTGCCGGATGCACAATTGCGCCAGATTCCTGCGCGCGTTTAAGGTTAACAGAAATAAATTTATCAGTCTCTACATGGATGTCTGCTTCAGAATGCGATGCAGCCTCCACGCGACCTGGAAGTAGATCGGGTTCTAACGCCAACATCTCATCACGTGAAATGAGCCTGCACGGATATCCCCATGTTTGAAGTTGTCGTATACGTCTTTCTAACTGCGCTGCACGTTTAGTATTGCCCTCCCATCGCATCTCACCACCGTAATGGATACCAATATCTTCATCAAGCTGATGCGCCAACCGATACCACATATCTAAAGAACGCCGATTGAGTGTATGGTAATCTTGCGGGTCTTTCCCAAAAGCATTCACCCAGGCGAAGGAGTGTCCCGATGCCCCAGCACCAGGAATACCACGGTCAAGAACAGTTATAGCATTTCGAGGACGACGGGAGAGGTGATAGGCTAAACAAGCGCCAATAAAACCAGCACCGACAATGACAATTTTTGTGGTTTTTGCTGATGTCATAGGCAACTTTTACATGTCGTTCCAAGAAGGACTTGCTGATTTTGAGTCAATTGGGTATTGTCGTTGAGGTGAGAAATGCGTTGCCTTCATTAAAGGTAAACTATCGATGTGCTACAACAATAAATCCTGTCAATCCAGCAAGCAACAACTGAAAGCCTGTTTGGTAAAACAGGATCAGAAAGGGTTGGCAAAGAGAAACTAAACCGAGAGCAATTAATCCAATGGAAATACGTTCACACATTACCTTCTGTGAATAGACAATCGAAAAAACAATAATACCGGGTAGAAGTAGGTATAGTGCAGTGCCACCAAGTGATGGGAAAACTGGTTGATAGAGAAAACCGATACCGACACAAGTACAAATTGCAGATACAACCGTTGCAACACGTATAGCAGTAGTTGTCATGCCAAACGAAACTGCACTTGCAAACAATAGGTGAAACGCTGAACCGCGCAAAATTGCAGGGACAGGGAGATAAAGAAAGCCAAGTCCTATCGCTAAACCGATGCCTGATATTATACTAATTCGCAACTTATTTTCAAAAGCAATCCCTGCAAGAATTGCTGCGATGCTTAGCAGTACGAATGCAATACCCTTTATCAGTACACTACTTTGAACTACGCGATCCGGTAACCATGATACGTTTTCCGGGTCTACATAAAGAAAAATGCTACTAATTAGAAAAAAACTGATAGCAACTAACTGATTTCGTTTCTGTTTTTCCATAGATTTTAATAACAAATTAGCATAATGGGTAGGTGTTCAATCACCAATTTTGAAAAATCGCTCTTTCCAAGTTTTCGGTTTTTCTTCTTGTAAGCTGTTAATCTGTACCCGCAAATCAGCTCTTTCCTCTTGAAGGGATTTTACTTTTTCTTGAAGTTCAGCGATTTCTGTTTCCAATTTTTCGTTATTTTCACGAAGATAGGCAATGTGCACAATTTGGCAAATAAGGTTTTCTATTATCTCATTTGTTGGTATATTATAACTAAGTTGTGTTATCAATGGTGCTAAACCATCAATCCTTAACTGTAGAATCGCCTTCGGTTCCGCTCCCTCTTCTTCTGGAGGGGCAGAAACAGTACGCAGAAAAGGTTCAATCTCTGCATGTTTCCGCTCCAATGTCTGTTTTATAATTTCCTCATCAACACCTATCACTTCGGCAACATCAGAAGGATTCAAATAAAGTTCCATCTTTTATTTCCTAACCTATTTATTTGCTTTTTTGATGCTGATTTTTACCACATCACTTGTGTAAAAACATCAACTCTTGTTATGCGTTTGATGTGCAGCATTTGTTTGAATTGAATCCAGTTTTAGCATACGAAACATGTGCCGTGCATAACTTACCGTTGAGATTACGACAAAAACCAGTGCAACGCAGAGCATAAGAAAATCAAGCCACTCTGGGAACAGGTGTGGTCGTATTGGACGAATAAGGTAAAGTATCACTGCGATTGACAAAGAGAAACTTGTGCATTTGCCCCACCAATTTGAACGCGTAATCATTTTTGCCTTATAAGCCAGATACGCGTTGCCCAACACAATTGCCACGTCTCGGAAAATCACCGCAGCGAATGCCCATATCGGAAAAGTAGAATTTGATAACACAAGTGCAAAAATTCCCGCACCAATAGCAAACTTATCCGCAACGGGATCAAGAATATAACCGAGTTCTGAATGTTGATTCAACACTCGCGCAAAGAACCCATCCAACAGATCCGATACAACTGCGATACCTCCTACCACAATAGCGAGCTTATAACTTTTACGGTAAATTAACCAAAAAAGAACAGGCACTATCAGCAGCCTAAATGCTGAGATGAGATTGCTTACATATAAAAAATCTCTTCCTGAGATATGGATCGTCCGAGTTTCAGTGAATTGGTGAATAGGAGCCTTAAGTGCCATGAATCTCTTTGACCTACCGGTGTCATACACACCAATGTTAACACTATTAAAAACCGTTTTATATAACAATTTCGCACCGACTATACGCTAAGATGCGTATTCTTAAATGCTAAAATCACCTATCATTAAAAACGTGTTCTGCTAATCGATTATCAATTATTTCGAGATGCTAATTGGAAAGCTGTTTGCCGATTCTGAATTTTCAATATTTCAATTTCGCGTCTAAGGAGTTCGTCAAAAGAGGCAATTTCCAAAAGTTCCTGCTTTTCATTTAAGGGTATACGTAGCCGTGTTCCAATTTGGTATGCTAATTGTTGAGGGTGTTCAGGATTTTCATCCGGTGTTTGCCAACTAAAGATTAAGTAACTTGATAATGTTTCATATTCAATGTAAAGCTTACGAGCTTCAGCAGCAATATCGTCCAAGCTTGTGTCGGGTTCAGCGTCTAACGAATCTAACATGCGTACCCGTCCAACTAAATACGGTTGTTCGTCGTGAACCTCCAATATCTCAAACCGAGAGTGTCCAGATGTCATGATATTCATCTGTCCATCTGGAAACCTCTCAACCTCAACCAAATCAACAGCAGTCCCAATTTTGCACGGTGTTGCTGCTTCGCCAACCTCTTCACCTTCTTTAATCATTACAATACCAAAGGACGCTTCGTTTCTAATACAAAACTTCACCATTTCACGATACCGCTGTTCAAAAATATGTAACGGCAGAAAACCACCTGGGAACAGAACAACATTTAACGGAAAAAGCGGAAGTTCTTTTTCTTCCATGTGATTCGGATCCGTTTGCATGTGAAACCCTCAATTTGTTTTTTTCAAATTTATAGTATATTTCAATTTGATAGGAATTTACATATATTGCACAAAATTTTGTAAAATTTATTCTTTACATTACACCTTTTATTTTGACACATAAATTGGATATTTGTCAAGGATAATATTATTTTAGGGTGTCTGTAGTTTTTGACAAAACGCTACGTACCCGCAATTTTAATTCCGTTTGATAAATTAACAGCAAAATGATAAGATATTGCCATCAACATTTCAGATATTTTATCAATACATCTTCCAATACTGAGAGCATAACGGAGCATATACCAATAACATGAGCAAAATCGCACACGTAGAGATTTACCCGACTGCAGTTGGGATGAAAGATGTTTTTACCATCGGTACAGGTTTCGTTGGTGATCCAGATGCTGCAGGACACCATATCTTTGTTAAGATTACAACAGATGACGGTTATATCGGTTGGGGTGAACAGCGGGCATTACCGTCGTGGAGCTATGAGACAACAGAGTCTATCACATCCACAATCCGATACCATATCACACCCTTACTGCTGGGACAAAACCCTCTGAACCGTAACGAAATACACAACACCATCTATCAGGCGTTAAAACCTGCTGTTAGCAATGGACACCCTTTTGCTAAAGCAGCCGTTGACATCGCACTGCATGATCTGTGCGGTCAAATCCTAAATGTACCTCTCCATTCTCTCTTCGGCGGAAAACTACACAACACTCTACCGCTCAGTTACGCTTTAAGTATTGATACCCCAGAAATAATGGCGCTGAAAGCAAAAGCCTTATCTCCCTGTACCTGTTTTAAAGTGAAGGTAGAAGGTACACCCGAAATGGATGAAGAACGCATACGTGCAGTTCATGGAGCCGCACCCAATGCCAAACTTTGGATTGACGCAAATCAATCTTACACACCATCTAATGCATTAGAACTGCTAAAGCGTGTGCAAGATATTAATGAAATCTACTGTATGGAACAGCCAGTTGCAAGCCAAGATTGGTTCGGAATGAAACGGGTACGAGAGGCAGCATCAATCCCTATTGCCATTGATGAAGGTTGTTTTACGTATTTTGATCTTGGAAAAATTGCGCGTCTTGAATGTGCGGATGCTGTTGTCTTGAAGGTATGCAAATCTGGCGGTCTAACCGAATGCCTAAAAAGCGTCTATGTCGCAGAAGCCAATGCCATAGAATTGCTCGGTAGCGGTCTAACTGAAGCAGGCGTGGGTTTCATCGCAAGTATTCATCTTTTCGCAACTATGGATCTTGTGCTGCCTGCCGAACTGAACGCACCCGTTTTTTTAGAAACGATGGCAATAAACGGTGTTGAAATTCACGATCATGTTGTTACAGTACCAGATGGTCCGGGTCTCGGTGTTACACCAGACGAAGATTACATTAAAGCGCATCCGCTGACAACTGATTCTTTGATGTAATGAGCATTTCTACCCCGATCGCAATTGCAACCATCGCAGCACACATCAGATATGGACTTTGCGGTCCCAATCCCAAATCGACTGCGATCCCACCTAACAAGGGACCTAATAAAATACCAAACCCAAGGATTGATTCGTGCCAACCGCTCTTGTTCCCTTTGTCAGTGTACTTATCCAAACCGTAGTAAAGACTGCTGAAATAAGTGAATGCAGCAGATAAACCAATTAATGCAAACGCCGCTGTCCAAAGAAAGAAATTCTGGACTCTCCACATTCCGATGAAACTAAGAATCGCCAGCCCTTGCACAATTAATAGAGGACTAAACCGATAGTGCCATCGCGTAGAAAAACCTGTGCCAAGGACAAGGAACGCCAACGTTTGCGCCCCTCCAAGTGTCAGCATAAAATTCCCGTACGTTTGGGTAGGTATCCCCATTTCTAATGTCAACTTTGGTGAAAGCCTACGCAAGACACCCAGTCCAAACCAAGATGCAAAATTTGCACATCGTGCTAAGTTAAGATAGGTTTTTCTGACAGCAGGTGATGGGAATAAAGTCTGAATAGTTTCAGATGATGTTTCTGTCGTGTGTGAAGCAAATTTAGATTTATGTGAAAACAGTGTTACTATGGTAAACAAACAGAGAGCAACTGACAGATAAAATGGACTAAATGGGTTAGTATCTTGATATAGATAACCTGAAACCGCTGGACCTAAGGTTACACCGATACTCCAAAACAAATTGAAAAGCGTTACGCGTTGAACAAGTTTAGTCTCTTCTTCTTGTTCAGAAAGCCAAGCTTCGTAAGCGGGCCAAAACAGTGCCATGCTAATTCCAATTACTGGAAAAATGGCCAATAGATGAATTTTATTTCGACAAAAAGGGAGTCCTAAACTCGCAGCCCCAAGTAAAACGCAAGCAGCGTATAGCATACGTCGCCGTTCAACTCGGTCAGATAGCTGCCCAAATGGAATTGCAAGGAATGCGAAAAAGGCTGTTGCAATTGCCATCAACACACCTAAAAAAGTAGAGGAGAGTCCGAGAAAACTACTATAAAAAGAGGAATTCGTTAGGACACTGCTGAGGGCAAAATCAATTAATAAGACTGGAAAATAGACAGTAAAAAGTTGGCTCGGTTTTAGGCGCATTTATAGCGTTTTATAGAGAAAGTTTCTGAATTCCTTTCCACAGTAAAATAAAAGTAGATAGGTTTTTATGGATCCACAATCTTTGCATCAACAGTGTGATAGCCTAAGATGTCTACCGGTTTGACCTTAATCGAAATCTCATCTTGCGTGACTCCGCTGTTTGTTGTCGCTCTCGCGTAAACCTCAACAGGTCCTTTTTTCTTCGGTACCTGCCACTGCCACTTCCAGAGCACCCATGCAAGTGGTGTATCCTTCGCCCAAATTTCCGCTTCTTTCCATGTTTCCCCGTAATCAATGCTTACTTCTACCTTCTTGATTCCACCATGATGCCCCGCATCAAAAGCCGCTCCACTTACGATATAGGTAGAACCTGCGACGATTTCTTCTTCTGCACTGGGGGTTCCAATAACAGTAGCGAGTTTCACATTCGCAATAGGATCCCACCCTCGTTTTTCCCAATAACTTTCGTGTTTTTCTGCTAATTGGATATTCACAATCCATTTCGGATTTTTAGTGCCATAATGACCGGGATTGAGCAAACGGACAGGAAATCCGTGATCCGTAGGAAGGGGTTCACCGTTCATCTCATAAGCGAGAATTGTATCTTCGTGCATAGCATCCTCTAAAGGAATTGCCGTATGATAACCGTCTTGACATCGAAATACAACAACTTTCGCATTGGCTTTAACACCTGCTTTCTGAAGAAGGTCACGCAAGCGGATACCTTTCCACTCCGCATTCCCCATCTGTTCGGTACCAATCGGATCACCGATGCATTTCAAGGTTCGCATTGTCTCGACCGATTCTATCGCTTTGATGTCTTCAAGTCTAAACGATGTACCGGGTTTCTCGACCAAGCCAGTAATAACTAATTGCCAATTTGCTGCGTTAATGACCTCAGGATCATCTATCTGAAGGATATAGAATTCTTCATTAGGTGTTATTAGAGTGTGAGGCTTAAGTACAGGTATATCATCCTGCTGCGCCTCTAATTGAAGCGGCAAAACCATTCCTGCAGCACTTATCGCGCTTAATTTGATGAAAGTCCTTCGTTTCATTATATCTCCCTGTTTTGCGAATCTGGCTTGGTTTTATTGCCTCGCATCCGCATTGTTATTTTAGTTACACCTCTTATCATGATGGCTGTACCGAAGGAGAGAAATAAAGGGAGTCCCCAATTCCAATGGTAGAAATAGTACGCGATAAAACATACAATCATTAAGACAATTAAAGTGTTCAAAAGTGCTTTGTTTTCGTACCATTTTTGCATCTGTCTAAAGTTCTATTCTGAGTGGGTGCTCGTGGATTCAATCAACTCAGATTGAATAATCATATCAAAAATCAACTGTAACGTCTATAAATCAAAATTTATCACTCGGACTTCTGTGAATTTTTTCAGGGACAAAACGGAATTACCTCATATACTGATAATAGAATGATACCAAATATGATGATAAATTTCAATCCAAAATTATCTTTCTGATTTCCCCTAATTTTTGAGGATCCATATTTGTTTGTATTCTCATAATAGTTGTGCAAAAGTGTTTTGTATGCTAAACTGCTTTCAAATCTTATTTTATAGCATATATTTTACAAGTATTCCACTGAAACAGATTGCATCGGACAAAGTCTATCCACGCGTGCTCATCCCACAAGTAAAACAAGGGTTCAAAAA
>JAGWBU010000114.1:0-15277 GCA_021295735.1 Candidatus Poribacteria bacterium
CAATTGTTCATATTTTGGAATCAACGCCAAATACGCTTTTGGCATTTGGCCGGAGCGATCTCCGAATCGCGACACGTTGGCAGTCGGGAATCGGAGTTCCCTCCTACCTTGAGGACAGCAGCTATCGGAAAAGTTGCGGAATGCAAACCCAAACAAAAGGAACATGTGAAATATAAATATACCAAATGTTAACTGGCACAACGCGTTTAACAAGTCATAAACTACTAATCCCATTTATAGTGAACTTTGAAATTATTGGGACACTTTGATAAACTTATCTTGGAAAGATAATGGACAATAGAAGCTGTAGCACAAACTTTTAGTTTGTGCCTTATGAGACGCAAACTAAAAGTTTGCGCTACAGAAGTATCCCATTAATTATAGGTTTTACTATAGATTATACTCAATTTTCGTTTTCTCGTAGTGTACTTTCCTTTTCTCGTTCCGCTATTTGCACAACAGCAGGCAACAGACCGTAAATGCCCCAGAACGGCACTCCTATCGCATCACCGTTCAGCAGGTTATTTACAACGAAATGCACCATCAACGAAATTTCAGCTGCCATCAGTCCAATGATAATGGAGCGGTAAAAGCCATCCTTAATCCTTTTGAGAGCACTAAAGCCGTAGCGTAAGAAAGCAAAATTCAGCCATATCCACACACCTAAACCGACAATTCCTAATTCTGCCATTACCTGAAGGTATTCACTGTGTGCTCCCAACTGAAACTGTGCTACATAACTACCGACAAGCGCAACATCTTCCTCGTAAAGCATGGCAAATGCGCCGTACCCTTTTCCCAAAATAGGGCTATCAAGGAACATTGTAATGGCTTGTCCCCATCGCAAGAGACGTGCTCGGTTGGAGGCATAGTCTAAATCTACTGTTGATGAGACTCGTTCCATAACCGAGTTATAAACCCCCGGCAGACTTAAACATACTAATAAAACAAGACATGCAGCGCCAATAAACAGAATCTTTTTGTGCGTAACACCTCTGCCCAATTGTATTAACATAAATCCAACTGCAACGATAACAGAGAGCCATACCCCCCTCGAAAAACACATAATTAGACCCAATCCGAAACAGACAAACCACCCTACCCACATGACACGGTCATATTGTTGGTTGTCAAATAACAAGCGACTCAGACAGATTAAGAAAAAGATCGCCGTGAATGAACCGTAGACTGAGTAATTTGTGAATGGGGAACTCTGATAAGCACTTGTCCACTGCCATTGATCAATATTATACAGAAGCACAATAACCGTCCAGATAACAGCAATTGCTGCACTCGGAAAGGAGGCTATAAATAACCGATTCAAACGCTGACGATGTTGGATTATATCATACACAACCAAACTGAACATTATGTAGGTAGAAGCACGAAAAGCACCTTTTAGAGTGCCAAATAGGTCAGGGGTATTGATCGCGGATAGGAACGTAACGAATATAAAAGAACAGAGTGGTAGTAGAAATGGGAAGGTAGGAGTGCGCTGCCGCTTTCCAAGCGCGTAATCCACAATCTTTTTTAACAAATAAACGGCACTGAGCATGCCTAACAGCGGTTCGGTTGGAGTCTGAATTTCAAGGAGTTGCGGAATAATATAACGGAAGGAAAAAGGCAAGCAGATTAACAGGACATACACCGCTAATTCCATTCCGAAGAATACAAATAATCCTGTTGCAACTAATAGGCAGAGAACAGCAAGCGGTGTTTCTGAATGGCGTCCGAGGATCACCCCGAACACGATGCAGATTAGAAACGGAAGGATGTGTTTTGCTGGTTTCAGGAACATCCGAAACAACGATTAAAACTGCGTTCTAACTCCGACTCCAATCGCAGTTCCGTCTAAAATAATATTAAACGGTTGATCGCCGGTAGTTTCAATGGTTTTGAGGATTCGTTTTAACTCAAAATTGATTGATGCGTTATTTCCTATAGATGCACGAGCGCCGGGTTGCGACTCCCATTGAAACAACTCAATACCGGCAATAACGTAACCTGTTGTCGCCGAAGCACTATTATTAAGTGAGATGCCTTGTTCTGCAAGCACATCAACTATGTTACCATCAAAATTGGCCTTCAAAAAACCGATACCGCCACCAAAATAAATTGGGAGATATCGGTATAAAAGCACCGGACGATAGATTAACTGATAGGAGATAGGCATAAGCGTGGCTGTGAGGGACGTTGCAGTAGGCGGTGGAGTGTCAAGTTGCGTTCGCCAATAGCCAATTTCCAACCGAGAGTCCAATTCAGGCATGTGCTGTAGAACAATTGAAAGTGTCGGCATCATAGCAACCGGAGTTTTGGGTATTCCAACACTTTGTAGAATATTAGTCAGGTCGCCTAATTCTGGTTTGTAAGAAAAGACGGAAAACTGCAGTGATGAAGTTTGTAGGTGTTGTTTGAAAAAACTGTTTAAAATAGAAGGTGGTCGTGATGCCTGCTCAACGGAAGGCTCAGCAGGTGAAATGCCTGAGATAATGAAAACGGAAAATAGGATTATGGCGAGATAAC
Organism: Candidatus Poribacteria bacterium; assembly: GCA_021295735.1. Lineage (GTDB taxonomy): Bacteria > Poribacteria > WGA-4E > WGA-4E > WGA-3G > MSPOR6. The sequence goes on from JAGWBU010000114.1 coordinate 2,524, forward strand.
GCATTATTCAAGACATCCACGCTATAAAAGGTGAGGTAATATCTAAATTTTCAGCAAAATAGATAAACATAGACAAACAAGTACAAAAGCGTAAAAAAAGAGTAGGATGCCCAAAATTAGGACATCCTAACGACACTGGATGGAAAATCGAGGGCGAATACGAAGAATAAAAAATTACATCATAGAGCCAGAAGGGTTAAGAATTACTTCTACCCGCCGATTCATCGCTCTACCAGCAGAGGTGTTCTGCGGCGCTACCGGATCAGTATGTGCTTTTCCAACAGACTTGATCCTTGCAGCGTCAATGCCTTTGCCTTTTAGATACTTAACGACAGAATTTGCTCGCGCTTGAGACAGATCCCAATTGCTTCGATGACCGCCCCGTAATACCGGTGTGCCATCTGCATGTCCCGAGACAAGTATTTCAGCTTCCGGGTTTTCCATAATCTGACCAACGATGCCATCAAGCATCTCTTTCGCCTTGCTGGACAAACCTGTCTGTCCACTGCCGAAATTGACGGTAACTAAAAGTGTCGGTTTTGATGCTGCATCCGCTTTAAGCTCGGCAATATCTTCTAACATAGCAGCAATTTGAGACATGACTTTCTTCAAATCCATGCCTTGTGCATTCAGACTATTGGCAAGATCCATAACTCGTTTCTGGACCTTAGCATCTTCAGCTTTGGCAAAATCCATCGATTTTTTACCTTGCATCTCAATATCTTTTGACAAGGCTGCACGAAGTTTAGCGTCATTTTCTTTGGCTTTTTGCTCTCCAACAGCGATAGTGTCAGCATCCCCTTGCTGTGAAACGGCAATAGCTTCGTCCTTTGCCTTAGAGATTGCCTCCATTGTATCCTTATTATTTTGGTCAACCTTACCTTCAAGTTTCGTAACCTGTGCTTTTATTTCTGTAGTCGATTGGTCGACCTGCGTGACATGTTCGTTTTTCCACATTTCAAACTCTTCTTGGTCTAACTTGCCGCAACCAATAACGGCAATACTTATGACCAAAAGAGCAGCAACAAAAAGTGTTCCTCTGGTTTTCATGGAATTCCTCCCAAAAATTGATGCGTAAACTGAGTAAATATTGATTCCACATTATATGTGTTATAATAGTTTACCACAATTTCGCGTTTAATTCAATAAAAATTGATATACGATAGTTTTCGATAGGACGATGCGGGGCTAAAGTAGGGAAAAACACTTATATCCCAAATCTAAGATCTGGGTTTCACGTGCTACGAAAGATGAAAATTTTCCGATTCTTTCTTCAATCGGTTCAATGTTATACCATTTCTAAAAATAACTTCTCATTTTCAAATTATCTGTTCGTAGTCGCGCAATTTATTGCGCCTCTTACATAGATATTCCATTAAATTGCAGTATGTTAAATGGGACATTGTATTTTAGAATTGGTATTATTCTTTCTTCTTTATCTAATTTTTGAGTTTCGTTATGTATCTCGACGGTTTGAACACCAAACCAACCTTATGCTGTTTCCTTGACCAACAAACAGGAAACGTTTATATCAGCACTGGAGGATTGGCGTTATTCAACAACATTCCGCTACTGTTCGGAAATTATTTGAACTTTTCAACACACTCCTTTCTATTCATCAGCGCGTTGAATTTGTGAGTCAATTCATGAGGGAATGTATGGATTAAACAGCACCAAAACTACCTTGGTTGAAGCAAATATATTACATCATTTTATTCCCGATATTTTGTGCAGCCGTCCTGCTAATGTTTTTGTAAAAAATAAATCTACTCCGGTTCCAAGACAAACTTAAGTTTGTCAATAGCACGGTTAATCGGTAATTCGTAGAACTTCTGCAACTCCCGCAACTCATTCGCTATATCAAAAGCTACAAGAATCGGAATTCGTGTCTGATCGTAACCTTTTTGCATATAACGTTCTATCCGCTGCTTAACATAACTAACCAAAACGTCGATGTCCTCACCGGTTAATTCATCTGTCGGCTTAATAGAATAAGGGATACCCAAAATAACAAATCGGATAGCTTTATTTTCTGGAGGGATTATTTTTCTTTCCTCTGTGCCTTGTTCGTCTTGTATATCTGTCTGCTCTTCGTCTTGTATATCTGTCCGCTGTTCGTCTTGCATATCTGTTCCTTTCAGAAAGAGTTCAAAATTAATGACGTTGCGTCGGGATTACAAAATAACTTTGGTGAAAAAAGAGAAATGGGCTAAATCTTATCTTTTTCCTTATGATAGGGCTTCTCGCATTGTGTTTACACACGGTTCAACACCTGTCCACCGTTCAAAAGCGATTGCGCCCTGATGTACCAACATACCAATTCCACCAACTATTGTACATCCCTTCTCATCCGCTGCTGTTAATAACGTTGTCATTGGCGGAGTGTATACAATATCGTAGACAGTTATGCTCGGTTGGAGCCAATTCGGGTTGATCAAAAGCGGGTGTGTTGTGTCCATACTTGATGAAGCGGTATTGACCAATAATGCACAACCACTCACTGCATCCGGCAGTCGTGAATCCTGCAGCCCTATGCCTTTGAATATGGTTTTATGTCCTGTTTCTTCCTGCACATTAATCTTTTCAGAAAGTTCCTCTGCTAAAGCAACTGCCTTTGATACTGTTCGGTTGGCAATGACGATAGAACGTGCATTTGCGAGTGCCAAAGCGACCACAACTGCTCGGGCAGAACCTCCAGCACCAATCACAACAACATCTTTTCCGACAGGTACTGATGCGCCTGCTTCCTCCAACGCTCTTAAGAACCCCGGAGCGTCTGTATTCTCACCGTGTATCTCTCCATCAGTAAAAGTAAGCGTATTTACAGCACCAATGAGTTCCGCTTCCCGCGAGATAGATGTAAGAAACGGAATCACCGCTTGTTTATGTGGAAGTGTGACATTGATTCCGACCACGCTGAGTGCCTTAAATCCGCCCATTGCCTCAGCTACTGCGTCAGTAGGCACATGAAACGGAACATAGATGTAATCAAGTCCCGCTTTAGCAAGGGCAGCGTTATGCATCTGAGGGGAACGACTATGTTCAACCGGTGCGCCTATTACACCAACAATTTTTGTATGACCAGTGATTGTGTGCAGCTTGTCCATCTAACTATTATGTTAACTTTCTTACCAAAGAGTTAAGTCATAGGTCGGGTATCGCATCACTTTACCCATAACTGTCAATTTAAGAAATAACGCGTTTGTAGTCGCGCAATTCATTGCGCCTCGGACCATTTTCTTGTGGGAGGGGTTTATAACCCCGATTTTGTGAACCTAAACTAATTAAATCGGGGTTACAAACCCGCAGCATGTCACACGCGCATGCTGCGTTGATAGGCGATTATACAGAAAACAGATGCTACATGTTACGATGCCTCTGGTCCAAGTAGTTTTTCAACCTTCTGTTTCGCCGCTTCCATCGTCGGATAACGAATTTCCCTATAACCCCGAACGGTTTCAGGGCATTCTAATGCTTCTACATATTTAGCATAGTTCTCATCAGTTGGTGAAAATGTATCAATAACTTCTTGGATATACCACTCTCGAAATTCCTTCTCTTTTGCGTGCCACTGCGATAACCACCGTCTTAGAAACTTCATTCGTTTCATCAAGTGCAACATCCAGTTTCGAGTATCAATATCATGTTCAATGTCAATACCCATCACAGTGAAATGCGGGCGGTTGAGATGAAGATAACGTATTTTATCACCGTTCTTCTCATCAACATTATAACGGACCTTATCGCGAGCGAATTTTTCTTTACTTGTCAACAAGTGTGAAACATATACTTCGTCTTTAATCAGCATCACTTTGTGTAAGTATTTAATAGCAGATTTTGTGGCACGGTAGTCGCCAAAGTCTTTATCGTAGAGTTGTTCTATTTTTTCAATATATAACCGCGCATAATTTATATTTTCAAACTGAATCAAATCATAGATATAGAGTGCAAGACTACGATGTGTTGACTCATCTAAACGAACTTTTTCGACGATACTTTCAACTAAACCGAGGTATGAATCTGCAAGACGTTTACCACGGAATTTCTCTGTTAGAATACCTCTTTTCTCCGCTAATGTCTCAGTATAAGTCTGTTTAGAAACATCGGATATATGTTGAAATAGAGTACTATCAACATTTTCATTTACTGCAAGGTATCTACCAACCTCAAACGCATTAAGGTTCTGTTGTAAATCGGAACGCCTGACCATCTGCTTTAACGCAAGTTTTAATGGTTCCATCTCAATTGGCATCAAGCCTCGTTGGAACGCAACACCTATTAGCATGATATTTGCATAAAGTTTTGTGCCGAACAACTGTTCCGAGATGTCAAATAGGTTGATACCAACATAGGCATTCGTATTGTGTTCAATAGTTTCTTCTAAATCATCAGTTTCAAAACTATCTTTCCCAATGAGGGTTGTCATCGTCTCTGTTTTGGCTGTATTGACAACGGCAGCAGTGCGTTCAGTTGATGCCACACGGAAAACCGATTCCGCTGAAATGCCCCGAACCGTTTCTAAAATATCAAGCCCTAAGACGAGATCCGCTTTGCCGTAAGGGATAATCGGTGAAATTTTATGACCAGAATTCGTATAAGTAACGTGTGTATAGACACCCCCATTCCGTATCGCTAACCCCTTTCTATCACAGAAATGCACATCATACCCTTGGAGATACCCCGCAACAACAAGTATTTTAGAGATCGTTCCGATACCCATTCCACCGACACCTGCTGCGTAGGCACTCCATGCTCTGTCAAAAGTTCTTGGAGGTGGTGGTGGTAAAGGGGCGGCTCCGTTTATCCTCAGTCGTGAAAGTAATTCAGATAGCCCTGAATCTTCCCATACATCCGCTGAGTCTTCGTCCTTATGTTTTGGCTTCTCAATTTGCTGAATATGTTGCGCACGAGGGGGACGTTTGCGTGTTACGATAACTTCTTCAAAGGACGGACACGCCCATTTAATCCGCGCACAAGCACCATCGGTTACACAGTTAGAACGATCAATTGCTATTTTGTCTCCATAATCGGTATCAACAATTTTTAGGGCAGGACATCCCGTAGATTTGGTGCATTCTAAACAAAATTCACAGACTTCAGATGTAATGTTAATATGTTTTTCGACCTTTAAAAAGCCGTCTTTCTCTTTTATTGTTTGTTGTTCACGTCGGAGGCGTCTGTGGAAGGTAATCGCACATTCTTTATCCGCGATGATAATCTTGACTCCATCTCTCAAAATTGCCTTCTCAAGATATTTTTTATAGTTCAACCGATCTTCCGGATTGACACGTACAATGGTTATTTCAGAATTTCCAGCTAAGCCCTGTACAACTGTCTCAATGTCTTGCGCAAACGTTGGATTGCCGAGGATATCCATTTCGCCTGCAGGTGTCGGTTGGTGGCCTGTCATTGCCGTTGTTTGATTGTCTAATATAATATAGGCAATATCTTGATTATTCTTGATGGAATCAGAAATTGCGGACATACCACCGTGAAAGAAGGTTGAATCCCCCATAAAAACGACCTGCTTATTGACAATAAACGGATCAATACCTGCGCCTGCGCCACCACCTAATGTCATAGCAGAGAGATTGTGCATCAAGCGCGGAAACGGTTCGTATTTTAGCATTGAATAGCAGCCGATATCTCCGTGAAAAACCAGATCAACTGGCGGTGAATCGTGATGCTTTTGCATATACGTGGCATCCATAAATTGATTTGTAATTTCGAGAAGGACACTTGAGGAATCTCGGTGTGGACATCCGGGACAGAAAGTTGGGGTGCGTGCTGGAATATCAGTCTTGATTTCAGACACTTGTTGCTGTAATTGTGCTTCTTGTTCAAAGAGTTGGACATCTACCGGAACAGTGGACGCAAATCGCCCATTTTCTGAAAAGAGCGGTATTAAGCGTTGAATCAGAATAGATGCATCTAATCCTGCCTCTATAGGGATACCAGACAATCCATTAGGGAACTGTTTGCCCCACACCTTCATAAACTTATCCAGAGTGCCTTCTTGATACATCTGCGTCAGAAATGCCTTGATTTCGTTTTCAAGGATAGGGCGTTTTTCTTCAATGACAAACAGTTCATCTATTTCTTGTGCAAATTCATAGAGGATATCTTCGTCAAGCGGATGTGTCATACCGAGTTTAAGGATAGGAATGGAACCGCTAATATTTAGTTCGGCTAAGGCATGTTCCAGATAAACATAACTGAAACCAGACGTCACGAATCCAATTCTCCGTTGTCCTTGAACCGACGCTGAGTTTCCGTTGCTACTCGCAGGATAAAGGATTTCGTTGAGTCCTAATCGCTTTGCTGTTTCAAGAGCAGTGGGCAGCCGCTCACGGAGCGTTTCAACCTCAATTCGAGCAGTATCTGGCGGTAAAACCACGCGATCATCTATAGAGATTAACGCTGTATTCAACTCTGTTTGTGCAATCTGGCTGATGGTTGGATGACTATTTGGATACAGTTCAACAATTCCGCCACCATCTGCTTGATTCTGAGTTGTTAAATAGCAGGTATAGAGGTTTGCATCCGCAGAAATTTCGAATGCACAATCAATCCAATTTTTCATCTCTTGCCAAGTTGATGGCTCTAAAAGGGGCATATAAAGATGTCGTGCTAAAACACGAGAATCAGCAGGAACTTGTGTGCTATAGGACCACGTATCATCACCCACAACAACCACAGCACCACCGGTTGTCCCCGCCATATTACTTATCGCAAGTGCATCAGACGCAACGTGCAAACCAACGCTTTTCATAAATGCGATTGCGCGCATGTCCGCCATTTGCGAACCGTTCAACCGGGCAATGCTCAACGCCTCATTATTGGCTATCTGCGCTACGATCCCATTTGATTTGAGGAGATCCGCATTTCGCTGCAGGACGTCAAAAACTTCTGCAAGCGGTGAACCGGGATACCCTGTCATCAGGCTAACGCCGCTCTCTAATGAACCTTTGACAAGCAACTCACAGCCAGTATAGACGTTTGTGCCAGTTGATTGTGTAAACCTTTCATCCATAGTTTATAATGATCCTTTGAATGGTATTATCCACTCAATAATTCTCGCGCATGGGCAAGCCCAACTTCCGTCTCTTTTCCACCGTGCATACGTGCGATCTCTGTGACCCGTTCAGCTTCTGTCAGCGGTTTAGCAGTAATCAGTGTTCGTTCATTCACAACCTCTTTTTCAACCAGAAAATGACGATCCGCAAAACGTGCAATCTGCGGTAAATGTGTAATGCAGATAACTTGAGCAGATTGGGAAAGCTCCTTTAATTTCATACCAACGACATCAGCGATTTTACCGCCTATTCCGCTGTCAATTTCATCAAAAAGCACAGTCGGGATGTTGTCTACTTGAACTAACACTGTCTTTAGGGCAAGCATGACACGCGATATCTCACCACCCGATGCGATTCTTGCCAACGGACGCAACTCAGACCCGACGTTAGGCGCAATTAAGAACTCAACTTTATCCATACCATGCTCGCGAAAAGCATACCGTTTCCCATCAACCATGAGTAAACCGTTATCATCTTCGACAGGTTCTACCAATGTCCGAAATTCCGCTTTTTCCATGCCAAGTTCCTGAAGCTCCTTCTGAACTAATGCTGAAAGCGTTTGCGCAACCTTTTTGCGTTTTTCGGACAACGCAATACACAATTCCTGTGCCTCCAGTTTCATTTTACGAATTTGCTCTTTGAGTGAATCAATTTTTTCAGAGCCGAGTTCTAAGTCCTCTAACTTACGTTCTGCTTCTACTTGGTAATCTAACATCTCTGAAATTGTGTTGCCATATCGCCTTTTGAATTTAGAGATAAGCTCCAGCCGATCAGTCACTTCTGATAGGCGTGCCGGATTAAACTCCACAGTGTCTGCGTACTGCCGAATTTGTGAAGCAATATCCTCAAGTTCGTATAAAGATGAATCTATCCGCTCGCTCAATTCCGAAAGACTTGTATCCATTTCAGACAACTTTGCAAAAGTCTTAGCAGAATCTCTCAAATTTTGTAACACTGAAACGCTACTGCCAGAACTTGTGCCTCCAAATTCCGTTTGCGCTTGACCGTCAAGTTGTTCATACACAAGGTTTGCGGACTCGTACAATTCTTCCGCATTATTTAGCACTTGCATTTCAGATGTTAGTTCTTCCTCTTCACTTTCTTGCAGGTTTGCAGCAGCAAGTTCCTGGACCTCAAATTCAAGCAGTTCCTTTTCGCGTTCAGATGTTCGCAATGTATGTATCAGTGAATCCATCTCCCGTTGCAAATTAAGGAGGTGATGATATTTTTCGCTAACCTTTTGCCGCTCTGTGTCGGTCTCTCCAAAATCATCTAATAGTTCAAGATGCATTTCGGTTCTAAACAACGATTGATGTTCGTGTTGCCCATGAATATCAACCAATAGAGTTCCCAATTCCTCTAACTGTTTTAAGTTTGCCAGTTCTCCGTTAATACGACATCGACTTCTACCGTTTGCACTTATTTGTCTGGCGAGAACTAAGGTATCACCCGATTCCGTATCTGTCGGCAGCGCTGATGACGGCACAACACTGACTTCCACAGCCGCAGAGCTGGTGCCTTCTCGCACAATATCGGCAGAAGTTCGTTCTCCTAAAACCAAGCCAATTGATTTGAGGATGACCGATTTTCCTGCTCCTGTCTCACCTGTGAAGATGTTCAATCCCGGTGAGAGTTCCAATTCAAGTTCGTCTATCAGGGCAATGTTGTGGATAGAGATCGCTTCTATCACGGTTTTTTCCTTTAAAAACCTAAAAATATCTTATTTGATTCTTTCACCTAACATCAACTTTTCACGCAATGCTTTGTAGTAACTATGACTGCGAGATCGGATGAGCTGAATTGTTCGTTTTGCTTTCTGTACTTTTATCTCAGCTTCCCTTGCAAGGGTATGTGTTTCACGTTGTCCATCAATAAATAGATCCAGATGTTCATACGTAGAATGCATCTCGACTTTTATTTTAGCGTCCCCGTGTGCGATAAAGGGGCGCACGGTGAGACTGTGCGGTGCGATGGGTGTCAGCAAAATCGCTTCCAATTGGGGTGCCACAATCGTTCCACCACACGCGAGCGAATACCCTGTTGAGCCACTTGGCGTCGCAATTATCAATCCATCTGCATTATACGGAATAAACAGTTCACCATCAACATAAGCGTTCAACTCAATTAGCCTTGTATAGTGTCGGATGACAACATCGTTCAGCGCAAAAGCATGGAATGGTTGCGGGCTTTGACTATTCACAACAACCTCTAACATCATCCGATGCTCTATCCGATAATCCCCTTGTAGTGTTGCCTTTAAAGTCGGTTTCAGTTCATCCAGTGACGCATCTGTCAAAAACCCAAGGTGTCCAATATTGATAGCAAGGATCGGTACATTTTCAATCTGTGGTGTATGCGCTGCACTGAGAAGAGTCCCATCCCCACCAAGGACGAGTATCACATTAGCCTCTTCTACCATCTGAGTTGTGGTGATTCCTGTTAATGGCAGTCCGAGTGCCTTTGCTTGTTCATCAGGTACTAATGGAACTACACCTGCTTTCTTTAGTAACTCCGAGACGTCCGCCACAATTTGGGGTGCTTTCTCCTTTGTGGTATTGACAAAAAAACCGACCTTTTTCGTCATCCCGTCTCCTTCTCTAATCGGGAAAACCCTAAGATTATCACACAGCCAACCAGAAAAACACTCACTGTGATGAGCAAATTCATGTCTAATTGTGGAAGCAAGTGCGCCGTATCATACCTTTTTTCGCCAACCGCCACAGATGCACGAAATGGCCATAAGCCGTATAAAGAACCCACCATTAACCCTATTAAAAAGGCGATTGTTAGATTACGGTAGCGTTCCAGTAAAAAGTTTAGCAACCTTGTGAATGCTAAAAGACCAAACAAACAACCGAGTGCAAAAAAAGCGAGTATCAACAGGTTACTAAGAATTGAGGGATTTACGTCTCCTTTAAATAAAGTCGGAACATCCTCCATGAAATTCTTAATCGCTGTTACGAGCGGAAAATAGACACCGAATGCAAGTAATAGAAACGAACCACTAACACCGGGAAGAATCATTGCTGAAATTGCCAGTGCGCCACATCCAAAAAATATGGCCAGTGTCCCAATTGATACTTCTAAACCTTCACCTGAAACTGATGTTGAACCCGCAGCAGATTTTTTGAGTTCTTCAGCAAAAACGAGCAGCGCAATCGCTACGAGCAAGACCAAAAATTCCCGCCAACCAAATCCCTTTAGCATCCGCAACGGTATCAGAATAGATGTCAGAACCAAGCCGAAAAAGAAACCGTAAGTCGCATCATGGTGAGAGTCTAATAGATATACAATCAGTTTTGACGACATCAACACTGCAGCAACAGCACCAATGCCTAATATCATCAGGAAACTAAAATCAATACGACGTAATTCATCTTGAAAGTCTGAGAATGCAGTCTTTCTAAAGGTGAAAATGCTGAGCAACCGCTTAACAGTAGAAGCACCTATGTTACGTAATGCTGTGATTAAGCGTTCATAAATTCCTAAAACAAGAGCGAGCGTGCCACCACTCATTCCCGGAATAATGTTGGCGATGCCTATCAGAAAGCCGTTAACGAATAGACGGAGTGCATTCATATTTAGGTGCGTTGAGAGCAGTGATTTCTAAATGCTATAACTTCTGTCTCAGTACAATCTCCATTCCGATAAGCTGCGAAATAGTATTCTTGTACAATATTATCAAGAATTATACAATAAAACCAAAACTATGTCAACCGTTTATATCAGCAATGAAAGGTGAAAACACATTTAGCGGCATGCTTCCTTCCAATTATCCTGCACGGTACGACTATGAACAGTCAGAAATTTAGAGTTTTCAGAGTAACCTTACTACAACCTATCTCATAAATCATTTGTAGGGCGAGGTCTCTGTGCCTCGCCATGTCTTGAAGATGGAACAATGGGTGGGCACAGGGACCCGCCCCTACAATAGGAGTTGTGCGGATTTCTACAAAAACTTTACACACCCTATAAAGGATTGTTCCGTATAGATGATTACATAAAGCAAATTTACCTGTAAATTGCCTCTCTTAGCATTAATTCGAACTTACCTACTATATTTTCCTACGCCAAACCAAATTATGGCTATAAAAACGAAATTTGAGGCATTTGAGCGATATAAAACCAACAAACCTTATCATATTTCTAACAATCAATTGAATTTCACAAACGACCTGCAAAGTTTCACAAATAGAATATATAAACATAAGCAAAAGTATATTAGTAAGTTTTAGTAATACAACGATAAACTTGATAATGAGACTTAATATCGTATATTTAAAGTAATACTGAGTCTCAATATCATAAAAATTAAATGATAATGAAACTCATTTTCTTTTAAAATTCATAATAAAGAGGCTCATTATCATCTGCAGCAAAGTTACTAACGTCAAATTTATATTCCAATTTCGTGGCTGCATTTCGCACTTTACTCTGAAACTCTGAAATTTTCAAACAAGTTTAAAGCGGCAATGCCTTTCCAATCTTCTGCTCAAGACTCTTCCTGTAGGAGCGAGCTCCAGCTCGCGACTCATCAATAAATTTGTGCAAAAATCCTAATACCAAATAGTCATACTCTATTTCAGAAATCAATTGACTTTCATCCCTGATAATGTGATACACTATAGAAAATCCAAAGCAATAAAGGCAATACAAATGAACTTCCCAAACCTGTCTGAGTCAAGACGTTTAGAGATGTTACAACTTCCAGAGGGACGCGTCCGAATGGTGCTTGATACGGACACCTACAATGAAATTGACGACCAGTTTGCAGTTGTTCACGCGCTTCTCTCACCCGATCAACTCAATGTTGAAGCGATATACGCTGCCCCCTTTCATAACAACCGTTCTGCGAATGCTGAAGATGGCATGGAGAAAAGCTACGACGAAATTCTGCGGCTATTAGACTTTCTTGGCGTTGATTCCGATGGTTTTGTTTATCGCGGTTCAAAGACTTTCCTGTCAGATGGAAAGGCTGCTGTGCCGAGCGATGCAGCAACTGATATGATTGAACGCGCAATAGCAAACACCGATGAGCCTCTTTACGTTGTCGCTGTTGGGGCAATTACGAATGTTGCTTCTGCAATTCTGCTTGAACCTGAAATTATCAAAAATATAGTAGTAGTCTGGCTTGGTGGTAATCCGCTATACTGGTCTCATACACGAGAATTCAACTTGGCACAAGATATCCACGCGGCGCGATTGGTTCTTGATTGTGGTGTGCCGTTTGTCCATCTTCCCGCACGTGGCGTGGTTTCACATTTACACACAACAGTCGCTGAGATGGAGCGTTACGTTCAAGGACAGGGAAAAATCGGTGATTATCTCGTTGAAATTTTCAAAGACTACCACAAAGACCACTTCGGTTGGTCAAAAGTTATCTGGGATATATCAGCGACAGCGTATCTTGTCAATAGCAGTTGGGTGCCAACAGAAATTGTGCATAGTCCTATTCTGACAGATGCTGTAACGTGGAGTTTTGATAACAATCGGCACCTGATGCGTGTTGCGACAAGCGTGAATCGTGATGCAATTTTCCGAGACCTGTTTCTGAAATTGCAGCAAGCGAGTTAGGATCACTTCTTTATTATAAAGACGTGTTGTGCTAAATAACTATTTGTAAAATATTGTTTCACAATTACATGACGTTTTGTTAGTTTTTATCATTAGTTGATTCC
>JAGWBU010000114.1:15294-17263 GCA_021295735.1 Candidatus Poribacteria bacterium
GGTAGGGACGATATGTGTATAACATGAGTTCAATATGTGTGAAAAGAATACAAACAAATAGTTAACTAACACAAGTCGTTATAAAGATAAATGCCATTCATCGCTACAAATAATATCAATTTGGTCTTTCGGTTTGTAGTAATCGGTAGGATGAAAATCCTCTCCCATATCGCCGAATAACCTACGGCGACGCGGTGTCATCCGTTCTAACACATCTGCGGGAAGTTTGTCGTAATCGTAAGGGCGGCACCACATCTGCCCATAACGGAATGTAACACTTTTTCGGATGCTGTCAGTCCGATTTGGACCGACGCCGTGCCACAATGCCCACGGAAAAATAACTGCATCTCCTGCCTCAGCGAGGACTTGGACTGCTCCTTCAGGATACTTGCCTTTTTCAAATCGTTTTTCTGGAAACGGCTTTTTATGGCTCCTCGGCACACACATAAAATTCGCTTGGTCAGGTTCAGAAAGATCAGTCAAGAAAAACTGGATTTTGAATTGCAAAGGTAGACTGTCAGCGTGCGGATGAATCCGTTGGAGTGATGGTCCAGCATCTGTATGAAACCCCATCAACGCCTCCGTATCCGGATGGCGCACATATATTTGTGTTCCCATTATTTGTAGATACGGTCCCATCAATGATAAGATTGTGCCGAAGGTGCGTGGGTGGTCGGTGAGCGGATCAAGCGCATCGGTTCGCTCAATTGCTCGTATAATGGTGTACGCGCCCTTTCCAAATCGTGCTCCTTGTAAATTTGGTGTCTGCTGGACGTAGCTTTCTATTACCGAGTCCACTGCTGTCAAAAGTGCTTCAATTTCTGTTGGTGAAAGCACTTGTTTTATGAGAAGATACCCCTGTTCTTGCCAATGTTTTCGTTGTGTTTCTGTTAGGTGAGGAGATTCCATGAATTGTTTCCTGTATTTACGAACGTGGGTTGAGGTTATCAGTTAGATAGAATGGAATTCCGGTGTTTTCAATAGTGCATTTTCCGAATTCATCTAATATTACTATACTTTGGACAGTTTTAAGTTTTTTTGACACAAAAGCAGAAAAGAGTTTATCCTTTCAGCATATAACAACACTATTTTGAAAGGACATCAAAATGGATCCTCTTTTCCGCATTTTTCTGCGAGTAACGATCCGAAACAAAACTTAGAAAAAAATCTAAAAATAGATGAAGACACTACGTGAAACTGAGCGGCAAAAAATATCGCAAAATACAGTGATTTCATACAAAACTCAGAGATACAAGAGCCTTTATATTCCAGTTTTTACACTTATTCGGAAGTCCTGACAGGATCAAATTGTCCAAACTATAGTAAATGAAGATTAACTTATTCTTTCGGTAATTTTCTGTCCGCATGAGGCAGATGTGCCCGCTGCTGGCGAGATTTCCTAACCTCGCCAAAGGACCGATTTATTTTTTAAACTTCATCTAAACGCTCCGTGTGTGTCGTCTTTGAGCTGAGCCCAGCGCGTTTACAAAATGCTCCTACCGTTGAGGTGTGCAGTCTAATCCACATCAACCGCGAGATCCCACAACAACACAGTGCCATCCGAACTTCCACTCGCCAGTGTTTTTCCATCCGGACTAAACGCCACTGCGACACTTCCGATATGTCCTGTCAGCGTGCGCAGCCCACAACATCACGGTGCCATCACCACCGTCACTCGCCAGCGTCTTGCCATCCGGACTAAACGCGATACTTTTAACCCAACTCTCATGCGCTTTTAGCGTCCGAATTAGTTCACCCGACACTGCATCCCAAAGAATCACAGTCTTGTCGCAACTGCCGCTCGCGAGTATCTTACCATCTGGACTGAACGCAACGCACAAAACAGTATCTCTATGTTTATCTAACGTCAAAAGCGGGGTACCGCTATCCGCATCCCACGTGCGCACGGTGCTGTCATTACATCCGGTTGCCACCACAGAACCGTCTGGGCTGAAGGTTACGCTTGTGA
>JAGWBU010000115.1 GCA_021295735.1 Candidatus Poribacteria bacterium
GCAGGCTTGGCTGCCTAAAGTGGAGCGACACTAAGACGGTCAACTCTCTGAGAAAACCGCAGTCGCAAGGAAGCACAAACCCCTACCTTTAGGTAGTGGGTGCCTATGACCGGTCAGCCACCAATTCCGATTTACACCTCTTTTTCGGCATGCAAAATCCCTAATTGACGCGGGGAAGATTGGCGAACTACGATCAATTCGTGAGGTTGGTAAAGGACGCGAAGCAGGCTTTGAATTGATGGAGATGGGAGTCCACTATTTTGACGAGATGGATTTCTTCTTAGACGGTATCTCTTGGATTCAGGCACATATCACATATCAAGGACATGATGTGACAGACGATGACATTATGCACAGCAGTGAGTTGTGCAAAACTGATCGGCGTGACAATGGAATTGTCGCGGGAGATACGATGTTGGTACATATCGGTGGCGCAAATGGTGCGTATGGAATTATGGAACTTTACCGACGCCCGCAGTGACACGGGTGGATGATGGGACCGCATCTTCTCGGTTCGGAGGGACAATTGATGATAAAACCAAACCCACATACAGGTATAGATGAAGTGTGGTACTGTCCTTTTGATGTCTCATTTGCAGCACATACACCTACGTGGGAACAGATAGAACTTGATACATCAGCATTTATGATCTCTGGAAAAGCGTGGAAGTCTCGCCACACAATCTGGAGTGCAAAAAATGTCCGAGACGCACTTCTTGACGAAAATCAGCCAGAACTCGGTGGACGCAACGCGCTTACATCGCTTGAGTGTGTTAGCGCAACCTACGTCTCCCATTTTAGTGAGAAAAAAGTGCAACTGCCATTAGAGGAGCGGAGCCATCCACTTACCAAACATATTAACATAGGAGCAACAACTGAATGAAACTTGCATTCTTTGATGATTACCGACTCGGTGTGATTACTGAAAACGAAATTGTTGATATCAGTAATGCACTCGGTGATATTTCGTCTCATACACCGCAAGAACTTATACAAACGGTGATAGAGGATTTTGATAACCTCCGTTCAACAATAGCGGATGCAGCTGAAAACGGCACTCCAATTGCTGTAGAAAATGTTACCCTTAAAGCTCCATTACCGCGCCCTGGACAACTCGTTTGCCTTGCTGGTAATTACATTGAGCCAGATAGCCCTTCCCGACTTGATTTCAATGCATTCCTCAAATCACCAACCAGTGTTATTTCCACGCAGGAAACTGTCCAACTTCCAGAGGCGGATGTAACCGTGTTTCATTTTGAACCTGAGTTGGCTATTGTTATCGGAAAAACGGCAAGGCATCTAACAGAAGCAAACGCACTTGACTGCGTTTTTGGGTACACACAATTTATTGATGTGTCTGCGCGCGGTTTACCGGGCGGGTTCTTTTTGGGGAAAAGTTGGCACACCTTCGCACCGATGGGACCTGGGCTTATTACCGCTGATGAAGTTGAAGATCCGAATGCGCTTGGTGTACAACTCTGGATTAACGACCGTTTACAACACGATTTCTCCACAAACTCCATGGCGCGTTTCGTCCCAGAATTGCTCGTTGAGGTAACTAATGTGATAACACTGGAACCCGGGGATGTAGTCTCTACAGGCACACATCACGAAGCACTCACCGCAGTGGGAGATGGTGATACGGTTCAGTTAGCAATTGAAGGTTTTGGACCAGCGTTAGCTGTCAACGTACACGACCCGTTAAAGCGCACGACTTGGCGTGGGTAAGAAAAAAGGTTGACAACCGTATCGGTTTGCATGTATAATTTTAAAAATCAGGAATTTTAGGGCGTAGTTTTCAAGCCGATATTACAATTTGGGATGCGATGTCCTACGTTGCAGGAAATTATTTTTAGTTTAGACACAACAAACCCGTTCTTGATGATTAAGGAGAAGCGATTGATGAAAAGACACAGAAATATAGCCATTTATGCTATCTTTGCAATTGTCTGTGTGTGGATGGTAGGATGCGGCGGCTGTAATCCGGAACCGGTGCCGTCAAACATGACCCCTATTGAAGGGGAGGAAACTGGTGGAACGTCTGTCCTTATTACTGGCGAAAATTTCGATATGAAAAACGGTATGACTGTGATGTTTGGTGAGAAAGAAGGGCAAAATGTAACCGTCCCAAGTAAAACAGAACTTACTGTGGTAGCACCTGCTGGCACAGCGGGACAATCAGTGAGTGTCGTTATCACCAACAAAGGAAAACCAGATGTGCCCGTTACGCTCAGCCAGCAATTTACCTATACAGATGCAACACCGCCGACAGTAACAGGTACCGACCCTACTGATGGTACTGTTTTCTCTGAATACGAAGATTCTTTGAATGTCAGAGATAACCTCACGGTTACCTTCAGTGAACCGGTTGATGCTAATAGCGTTTCAATTCAAGTTGCTGTTGCTAAAACAGAAGATGCCATGAGTGAACCCGCAGAAGTTACACTTACAGGCACAGTAAGTGGTAGTGACGATTCTGTGACGTTTACTTCAGATATGCCGATGCGCTGCGGACGCATGTATACCGTCACTGTCTCAGGCGCTACTGATATGGCTGGAAATGCCCTTGCTACCGCACACAGTTTCAGTTTTAGTGTTACCAGTCCGGAACCTGTCTACAAGTATTACGTTAAAGAAGAGGATATTCAGGAAGAAAATGGTGAGGCAGCACTTAAACGCATCGCCTCTCGTCCTGAGATTTTTGATAATCCTGAGAAGTGGACACGATTAGTAGCCGCAAATCAAGATGATTATATCTTTGATCGGACGAAACTAAGTGTGGGACAAGAGTTATTAATTCCTCGCGGACCCGCTTGGGGTGATAAGTAGCCAATATCTTATTATATGGTAATTAGAAAAAAGCCGTGTATCTAATACACGGCTTTTTTATTTGCAATGGTCTGAACCAGGATTTACAAGATTGTTGAGTTTTCTTGATTGAAGTTGTCTCTTGTGGGAGGGTTTGCATTCAATTCACCAAATCAATGCAGAATACCACACGCGTATTCTGCATTGCACATTTGTTGTTTGGTTTGGATTTCTTCTGTGAGTAGGAATCAACGCTGAATACACTTTTGTTTGGTATTCAGCGGGTTCCTAACCTTGGTCCTTGGTGACGTATCAGGTTTGCAAGTCCAACCACAAGAATATGTATCACGGCGAGTGTTTCTATAAAAAGAAAACGGATTAGTAATAACTAAAATGGTAATACTAATCCGCTTATGTAAGTGATGTGAAATGTCTTAGGCAGCACCGTTTCCGTCGGTTTGACCGTCGCCCATGCCGTCGGTTTGACCATCACCCATGCCGTCGGTTTGACTGTCGCCCATACCGTCGGTTTGACCGTCGCCCATGCCGTCAGTTCCACCGTCCATACCGGTTCCACCATCATCAGTCATAGAGAGCGACACGAAAACGCTATAATTACCCTCACCAGCTTTTACGTGACATCCATGGCACCCACCGGCCATTTCTACGGTGAGTTGGTTAGGCATCATCAATTCTTCCGCTGAGGCCACAGGCATACCGGTTACACCATACATCCAACCACCATGATCTGCGTACATCGGATCGTCAGTTTTCGTCATCGTTGAGATCTGCGCGACAAATGTGTTGGTAGGATCCATAGATTCCTTAATGATCATAGATCCTGCAGGATAAGCTGTCCCTGCATTGTTCGCCATAGCAGCGGCTTCGTTGAAATAGACGGTCCGGGTACCCGTGCCGTGAGCACCACCGCTCTCCGAGGGTTTGGTTACTTCGGTTGGCGGTACTGGGAGAGCAACACTCGCCCACGACTTGTGTGCATCCATATCCATCACCATTTCCATCATACTTGTCATGTCCTCGGCATCCATCATCCCCGGTTCCATCATTTCCGTATCCGACATCACAGGTTTTAATACATCCTTCGTGCGTTCACAAGCTACAAAAGCCATACAACCGATTAAGACAGCAATTAGGGCTATCTGAAATTTTAGCATTATAATGCTCCTTATCTATAGAATTCTAAAGTAAATTTTAAGAAGAGTTACAAATCTATTCGTGAGGTTTCAAATGATAAGCTGTTCACATTAGTTAGTTACTCTTCAGGTTCATGTACTACATAACCTTTTTTAATGATACCATATTTCATTTTATTTTTCAAGAAATTTAATAACACTTTAGCATAAGTAATTTGAGAAACCACAGCAAAACAGAATAATTCTATACAGATTCAAGATCTACTTGCTATTAGTCTTTAGAATTTCCGAACGAACCTTTAGAATATAAGGATGCTTTGGTGCTTGTGAAAGAGCTTTTTTAATTTCACGCTGTGCTTCAGAAGTTCGTTTGAGACGGTAATAAACAAAAGCGAGTGTTGCAATATGTGTTGGTCGTCTATCAATCGCTACAACAGATTCGGCAAGGTTAAGTGCTTCTGAAAGAGATCTGTTCTCTGCTGCAAGTAGGTATGCTAACGCATCTTTTGGAAACGGGATATCTGGAGCAAGTTTTATTGCATGACGGAAATCTGTTTCTGCCTTGTTAGACTCACCAAGTTTTTGGTAAATCTGTCCGCGCCACCAATATCCTGGTGCCCACGCTGGCTCATGTTGAATACCCATCGTAAACGCATTCTCGGCACCCCGCAGATCACCTGATGCCTCGCGAAGATTTGCAAGCTGAGAATAAGTATCCATAAAGTCTGGTTCATGTTTGATAAGCGCGAGGAAATGTGCTTCAGCATCGATCCAATTTCTAAGTTTTGCCTCTATCATGCCCAAATGTAGCAATGTCTGACGAGATGTCGGTTCTAACTTAAGCACACGTCGATATGTCTGTTTAGCGGATGCTAATTCGTCCATCTGCATCTGAACGTAAGCGTAATCTTTCAATGCAGGAATGTATGTCGCATCCGTTTCAAGTGCTTTCTTTAGCAGTGCTATTGCTTGCTGTCCCTGCTGTTTTTCAATATACCGATGTGCCTGTCGACGATAAACTTCTGCTAATGCTTGTCGATGCCGAGAACGTGCAGCGTTGGCTTCTTCTGTATTGCCGAGTTGATCAAGAACATCTGTGAGTGATTTGTGAAATATCGGTTCGTGTGGCGTTTCTTGGATAGCCTGTTCATAAAAACGTTGCGCAACAACGAGTTCACCGCGTTTTGCTGCAACTTCGCCCCTCCCGAAGGCAGCACTTGCAAGCGTCTTATCTAACGTTAGTGCCTCCCGAAAAACAGCATCAGCCTCATCAATACGGTTGAGTTTGAGCAGCACATGTCCAAGATTGTTGTAGGCAGCCGTTGTATCTGGGTAAAGTTGCACTGCAACGATATAGTATCGCCGTGCTTGTTCCAAGTTGCCACGTTCGGTTTCAATCTGTCCCAAAGCGACATACCATGTGACAGAGGTGTTTTCACCTGCACCTTTGATGGCTTCCTGAAACAACACATCAGCTTCATCAAGTTGTTTATTGCGATGATAAGCAGTTGCAAGTTTCGCTTGCACAGTCGGTTCAAAAGCAAAACGTTTAACTTGTGGAAACTCCGAAATCAGTTGCAATGCACGTTGAAATGCCGTAATTGCGCTTGGATAATCCCCTAACTTCGCGGAGGCATCACCTTCACCAATATACGCAATCGGGAGTTTAGGTGCATTTTTGGTAAGTGCCTGATACAGACGAAGTGCTTCACCGAACCTCTCTTCTTGAAAAGCACGTTGTGCAATTTCTAACTGCTCCCGGGCCTTTTCAGGGTAGGTAGATATATCCCACGATAAAACATCGCCAAAAACAGATACTGCAAATATAAAAAAAAGGGAACAGATAACTGTTCGGTGCTGTGCCAAATTCATCAGATTATTTTGTCGGTTGAATTTTTATTCCTGAAACACGCTTAAGTGCATCTTCTAAGATATACCATGGTTCATCTGCTTTTTGTCTCGTTAACCATTCCTTAAACGCTGTTTCTGCCTTATTATGGCGAATCAGATCGGCAACTTGGTCTTTTACTTCCGAAAACTGTTTTTGACGTTCAGATGTTTTCTTAACAAGTTCAACAATCCTAAACCCCTCTGGAACAGGAATCGGTCCTTTCCGTTCGGAAGGCTCCAATTGCGCGACAATTGCTCCCAATGATGTATCTGTCGTCAATGTTAGCGAATTAAAGCTTATAGATTTCTCTGTTTTGGAACTTTGCTTAACTGTCTCATAAGTTTCACCTTGCAGTAGACGTGAATTGATATGTTCTGCCAGACGTTTAGCGGCTTGTTTTTCTTTTTTTGAACTATCTGGCGCCACGACTACAAGTGCGGATCGAAACGTAACCGTTGCAGGTGCAACAAACTGTGCTTTGTTTGCTTCAAAGTATTGCGGTGCTAACTCATCAATTTCTTTGCTGTCGACGGTTCTAACAAACTGACGGGTAAAATATTCGGAGTAGATTATTTCATCGGACATCCACTTCTCTAACACTTCTATTTCTAATTCCTGTTCTCGCAAAACGTTCCTGAACACCACATCGGAAGGGAATTTGGAACGTATCGCTGCGGTCCGCGCTGCCACCTGCTTTTTGTGGTCAACAGCCGTAATTCCGATCTTCTCAGCCCCTTGTAATACAAATCTGCGACTGATAATCCGGTCTAAATACGCCTGTTTTTCTGCCTCAGTCGGTTCACGCGAAAGTGGTTTACCCAAAATAGCATCAATCCGAAATTCGTTTGTAAGTTCGCTTTGGGTAATTGGTTGTCCATTAACAACGGCAATTACGGAGTCAATTAAAATCTGTGCGTCCGCATTTCCAATAAACAAGAAAAGTAGAAAAGTAATGTATTTAGCTGTGTTTGAAAGGTGTTTTGGTATGTTCATGGCTTTGATATAATAGCGTAATTTTGGGTTTAATTCAAGAGGTTTTGTTAGTGGGGACACTTAAAGTTTGATTGAATTTGTTTGCTGAATGTGTTATCATTATTCTCAAGAAATCCGAATTATGCGGGAGAAAAGTGATGCAAGGACTTGTTAACGCCTCTTACAACTCCAGTTTTGTTTACGCTAATAGTCCGCAGGCTCGTAAACAAGATAGTACCGAGGCATACAATGATCAAGGCATTGATCATGCCAAAAACGGTGAGTACGATCTTGCCATCACCTACTTCAACAAGGCGATAGAACTGAACCCGGATTATGCTGAAGCCTATATCAATCGTGGGGCAGCTTATAACGATAAACAGGAGTTGGATAAAGCCATTGAGAATTGCAGCATAGCGATAACCCTTAATCCTAAGTTTGCCGAGGCATATTATAATCGGGGTACTGCTTATTACGCTAAAGGTGAAATTGACCTGGCTATTAAAGATTATACAATGGCAAAAAATCTTAATCCTGATTTTGTTGAAGTCTATTACAATAGCGGTTTGGTCTATAGCGAAAAATGCCAGTACGATCTTGCAGTAGAAAACTATGACAAATCAATAGAACTAAGATCTGATGATTCCAGAATCTATAATAATCGCGGTGTGGCTTATTATTACAAAGGTGAATATGATCGAGCAATAATAGATTATGACAAAGCAATAGAACTGAATCCAGATCATGTTTTAGCCTATAACAATCGTGGACTTGCTTATAATCTAAATGGCAAACCTGACTGTGCAATAGAAGACTTTGACAAGGTAATAAGACGAAAGCCTGACTATGCTGAGGCATATTACAATCGCGGGGCTATCTATGGCAATAAAGGTGAAGTTGATCTTGCCATTAGAGACTCAAGTAAAGCGATAGAACTCAATCCTGGTCATACTGAAGCATATTACAATCGCGGCGGGGCGTACCTCACTAAAGGCCTTGTTGACAAGGCAATCACAGACTTTACCACAACAATAAAACTCAAACCTAATGATGGCTGTGCTTATAATTATCGCGGAGTTGCATATTTCAACAAAGGTAATTTAAGCCAAGCTATTGAAGACTTTGCCAAAGCGATAGAACTCAACCCAGATTTTGCTGAGACATACCACTACCGCGGTAAGGCATATTATGTCAAAGGGGATTTGGAAAAGGCTATCGTGGACTATACCCAAATGCTTGTTCTGAAGCCAAAGGTTGCCGAATCCTACTACATACGGGGTGAGGCGTACTTGCGCGCGAAGCAGTGGGAAGAAGCGAAAAGAGACCTTACTGCTGCCATCCTCCAAGATGTGGATATTCGTGAGGTATTCCTTAACACACACGAAAGTTTTGATGCTTTTGAGAAGAAAACGGGGACTAAACTGCCGGAAGACATAGGGCATCTGCTATCTTCGAATCCAGAGTCTTTTGAAATTGATAAAGATGCGCGTATAGCATTGGCAATGAAGTATTATGAAAATGAAGAACTCAGCAGTGGACTCGCTGCACGACTTGCCGGTGTGTCACGCGAAAAATTTTGGTATCTGATGGGGGATTATGGGCTTTCTCTTTTTGGTACAGCTGAAGATCTGAAAGAGGAGCTTGAGAATGCCCGTAAAGCCAATCATCAGTAATAATAGTCCCCTCGTTTCGCTCTGGGGACTTAACCTTCTTTCTCTGTTTCGGGATCTCTACACAGAAGTGTGGATACCACGAGAAGTTGAAAGGGAATTTCTTGGAACGAAAAAAGAAGATCACCAACAAGCACTCAATGATGCTCCATGGATTAAAACTGTTGATTTAACGGATCCGCAAAACGCAGCGGTTTATCAGGGACTTGATGATGGTGAAGCCGAGGTACTGGCTCTTGCTAAAGAACATAATACACGGTTTGTTCTGCTTGATGAGAAGAAGGCACGGCAGGAGGCTAAAAGAATCGGACTCATTGTGAAGGGAACGGTAGGTATTTTGTTGGAGGCAAAGAAAAAGGGTTTGATCCATATGATCAAACCACTTATAATAGCGTTGGAGAATAATGGGATGCATCTGAGCAAACCGTTGATTGATTTAGTGTTACGGGAAGCAGGTGAGGCATAATAGAGATCAAACTGGAGACCATTACTAATGGTTATGGGATGCGTAATTGGAAAGTCGCGACCGGGAGGTCGCTCCTACAGAAGAGTTACCTTTTATTCCACCAATCCAATCACACCGCAACCAATACGAGAACCGCCACCCGGTCTAACCCCTAACGCTTTTAGCACAGAGACAATCCACTCGCCAAACGCTGCATCGTCCCCTTGGAAGTAACCTAATACCCACGCAGTCGTCCGATCATCCAGAAAACTGGTAAGCAGAACGTTATAACCTACACTCCGCAGTTGTTTAATCAGATTTTGAGTATTTATGTTATACTCTTTATATCTTGCATATAAGGAGGTAAT
>JAGWBU010000116.1:0-12782 GCA_021295735.1 Candidatus Poribacteria bacterium
CCGGGACCCCGCCCTACAGTGGACGCCGCGTAATCATTGCAAATTGAACCTATGTAACCAAATATTTACACACCCACATCAGCATCAGAGGCATTCAATTGTCAGCTTATTATCCGTTTTAGGCGAAAGGTCGCGACCAGGAGGTCGCTCCTACAGGAAGAGATATTTGAGAAAAGTTAGAAATTACTGGAGAATTGAATGGCTCTGTATCAGCGTTGGTTTACTTGCCTAATTGACCGTTGCTCTTACAATGCTCACCTACTGCGAAATATCTACGTATTTTATGGATTACTATAGAGGATAGATGATGACCTTTTTTAAACGTTATATTGCCCTACTTTTGATTTTTATCGCTATCGTGCTTTTGTGGAATACTGTGGTTATTTACCCTCTCAAGATTTTTGTTGTGTTTATGCACGAAGTGAGCCATGGAGTTGCAGCGATTGCAACGGGAGGCAGTATCGTCGAAATTGAGATTAATCAGCATCAAGGGGGACATGCACTCACCAGGGGCGGGAATCGTTTCTGGACACTATCCGCTGGTTACCTCGGCAGTCTGTTATGGGGCGGTGTTATTCTACTATTAGCAGCAAGGACGCGCTTTGGTAAAGCGGTTAGTGTGTTGATTGGTATAGGCATGGTAGCGATCACTATCGGTTTCGGATCCGATATGTTCACATACCTTTTCGGTATCGGTTTTGGGGTAGTGCTCATCCTTTTAGGTTTGTTTCTGCCGGAGATTGTCAATGACTGGATATTACGCATAATTGGTGTAACAAGTTGTCTCTACGCAATTCTTGACATTAAGAGTGATGTTTTAGATCGGTCAAATTTACGTTCTGATGCTCGGATGCTGGAAGAAGTAACAAACCTTCCAACACTGTTTTGGGGCATATTATGGATTGTCATTGCCATTGGGTTGACCATTTGGTTTCTCTACATAGCAGGGAAATCTTCTAATTCTACAGATGCGGGAAGCACAGACTCCGCTGCTACGGAAACGGGTTAGTCCTTAAGCGGACCATAGGTGTCAATTTAAGGATAGATATTCTTGTAGGAGGGCTTTGTCCGCCCGATTTTCTTCCAAATGCCACCTTTATTGTAGGGGCGGGGCACTTTGCCCGCCCGTTGCACGGCACGTTCCTGACACATGGCGGGGCACCAAATCAAGAAATCAACGGTATGAATCATGGCGAATCATGTAGAATACCAAAAGCGTATTCTACCAAGCACATTCGTCAATGCCTTATGGCATTCCCCGGGACCCCGCCCTACGATGTAAATGGGATTGCATGCCGTAAATTGACACCTATGGGTTAATTATTTAGCGGTCCGAAGTCTATATTGTAATAGTTCAGCAACCATACGCAGATACCTAACAGAAAAAGAGGAATACAGATAAGGAGGATGAGGATAAAGACACCCCATATCCAGGAACCTTTGGATTTTGCGACGGTTGCTAACCGCGCGATCAACACCCCACCACCTATTATAATCAAAACCACGAGTCCGAATACCACCATTACCATTTCTGTTTCCTCTCTATGAAGTCTCCAACGAAAAGTCCGATCACTTTACGTGCAACGCTAATCGGCATTGCCCTCATTCCATTAAACAGTTATTGGATTCTTCACCTCAGTTACATCTGGGACTCTAATCGTCCCACAAGTTTGGCATTGCTGTTCAATGTGCTGTTTACGTTACTTGTCCTCATTGCACTTAATGTTTTACTGCGTCGGTTGCGACCAACACTTGCGTTTTCACAAAGCGAACTGTTAACCATCTACGCGATGCTCTGTCAAGCTTCCGTTTTCGCTGGACGCGATATGCTACAAGTTTTGGTGCCATTGATGGGTAACGGTTTCTGGTACGCAACGCCGGAAAACGAATGGGCACAACTCTTTCATCAACATCTCCCTGAATGGCTTGTTGTTGGCGAACAAGATATATTGAGCGGTTTCTATAAAGGCGAATCAACGTTTTATCTTCAAACACATTTACAAGCATGGTTAGTGCCAACACTGATATGGGTATGCTTCTGTCTCGTTATTGGTGTAACAATGCTTTTCCTCAATGTGCTATTACGTAAACAGTGGCAAGAACATGAACGACTCACCTACCCAATTGCTCAACTTCCCTTTGAAATCACGCAAGGAAAAAATCGCTTTTTCAATCGGCGGATGATGACTGTCGGTTTATGCATCGCTGCCTTGCTGAACCTCCTCTATAGTTTACACCAAATCAATCCAGTTTTCCCGACAATTCCGCTTTATCATAATTTTCGCCTCAGCGAAAAGCCGTGGAGTGCGATGAATAATCCCGGATTCCGTATTAGTTTCTTCCCGTTTGCAATCGGTGTAGGTTTCCTAATTCCGCTTGATCTTGGGTTTTCTTGCTGGTTTTTTCACCTATTTTGGCATTTTCAACGGATTGTCGGCGAAAGTTTTGGATGGCGTGGTTCTATTGGATTTCCAAGAGAAATGGCACAAATTCGAGGTGTATGGATAGCCCTATTTCTTTGGACATTGTGGATGGGACGCTCACACGTTAAGGCTGTGTTGAAGACCTTGTTCAGTAGTCGGGCACTGACGGATAGCGATGAAGGCGAAGCGTTACGCTACAAAACAGCAATAATCGGCGCGCTTGTTGGCTTCATCTTGATTATCGTGTTCTGCCTAAAAGCAGGGATGTCGTTGTGGTTTGCTGCGCTGTTTTTTGTTCTCTATTTTGCAATGTCAATTACTATAACTCGCATCCGCGCTGAGTTGGGACCGCCTGCACATGACCTATACAACGCGGGTCCAGATTTACTCTTAACAGATGCATTCGGGACACGGCGTATCGGCAATCGTAATTTATCAGTAATGTCGTTATTTTTCTGGTTGAATCATCTCTCTTATCGCGCGCATCCAATGCCGCATCAATTGGAGGCTCTAAAACTTGCACATCAAACCCGTTTTAATGCCACACAACTGCTATGGGTATTAGCAATTGCGATTTTCGTTGGTGCGCTTTCGGCTGCATGGGGACACCTACACCTTTCCTATCAGGTTGGTTTAGAGAATGCACGTTCATGGTATGCCCGTGCGGCTTTCAATCGACTCGCTGGATGGCTCTATAACCCAGGCGAAACAAACTTCAGCGGATTGTTGTATACTGGTGGTGGGTTTATTTTCGCTATCAGTCTGCTGCTATTGCGATGGCGATTTATTCAGTGGCCCCTACATCCTGTCGGATATGTCGTTTCAAGTTGGTGGACGTTTACCGGGCTCTGGTTTCCGCTTTTAATCAGTTGGACGATCAAACGGATTCTGCTGTCAACAGGCGGTGTTCGGTTATATCGGCGTGCCATTCCGTTTTTTATTGGCTTGGTTATTGGGGATGTTATCGTTGCATCCGTGATTAGCATTTTGGGATTATTCTTGGATTATCGCGTTGTTTATCTGAGTTGGTAACCTCACAGTATAAGCACTTTTATAGTGGGTTTCACAGTTAACTTAACATTTTAATTTGTAGGAGGGAACTCCGATTCCCGACTGCAAACGTGTCGCGATTCGGAGATCGCTCCCGCCAAATGCCAAAAGCGTATTTAAACAACAAAACTTTCACGTAACTGGCACAAGTCGTTATAAAAGCGTTTTTGTTAATGAAAAGTGGTCATTCAGAAATGGTATAAGCACTTTAATGGGTGGATAGAGATGAGAAAACAGGCAGATACCTGTAAGGTACCTGCCTGTAAGGTTTGAGGACGTGTTGAACACCTTTACGGCTTTTCTTCTATCAGGTGCACGTTATCTGTAAAACTGGGAGTATAAGCCTGAGACTCATGTTTTTCACCAGAGCTGGGGATCGTCACTTCTGCCTTCGAATACGAATCACAGTGAGGAAAGGTAAAAACTGGATGGTAGGTATTAAACCAGTCTGTATCTTCGTGATCACCATTATGACTCATGCCGTCTACTTTACCGACGATGTCACCGTCATCCTCAAATGGCTCTCCGTCTGGCTCAATTAACGGATTAATCTTCGCGCGTAGATGCCAGGTGCCTTTGATTTTGGGGTCCTCGTAACTTGATGAATAATAGGAGTAGGCATATAGAAAATGGCATAGCTTGAATTGTGCAGCGGCATTAGCAGTATACGTATACACGCTGCCTTTGCTGCCGTCACCTTCTGAATCTGCGCCACGCTGTATCACCTTCCAAGTGTCACCATCCCAATAATAATGGGTTTTTTTGCTTGTAATCTCATTGTAGATGTCATTATCCGAACGGATGCCTGAATTCAGGGTCGTCAAAAACGCCAATATGGCGATAAAACAAAATACTTTCTTCATCGGATTTCTCCTTTATTAGGGTCGTGGTAAATCTAAAAAAGTGTAAGGGTCAATGCCTTCTGACGAATCTAAAATCTTTATATCAGAAGGAATATCACTTTCTAACAAGGGGCGATCATCTCGGCGATTGGCACGAATGGCTGCCAAGTCGTCTGGATGCCCTTTTATATATCGGATTCTTCTGCCGATACCCTGCCCAAAAACTTTCCAGCGCGGGCCCCAGTCAACGTAGACCGTGCCACGTATCGTGGGGTAAAATAACCCCGTTGATCTCCGCGTTGAAAAGCCTTCAACTTTCTCGCCACGCTTCCACAACTCGACCCAAAGACGATCCATCAATTCATAATTTGGATTGTCTTTATATTCGTCCATGTTAGGGTTCTCAGTATAATACGGTGGATCAAAAATATCTTGCCAGGGGAAGTCAGGTGGCAGTTCTGGATAGGGTCCAAAACCGAACTTTGATACCCGAACCTCTGCTGTCTCTGCGTTTTGTGCGGGGGCGCCGGTTTGTGACGCCTCTGTGTTATCCGTCAGGGCAGTTGCATCGGCACTTTGTTTATCTGCGGTTGGCAATGTGCTATCCGCAGGTGCATCGGCTGCCTGTTCTGCTACCTTGCTTTTCTCGGATTTTTCTATCTCCGATTGGCGAAGCAGTTTTTGTGCATCGGATGCCGCTTTTCTCTCGTCTGCCAGTGAGTGTTGATACCATAGATAACATGCACCAGCAATGATTATCAGAAGGGCTATGCCTCCCAATATCCATAGGGTATAGCTGCTTCTAATCATGCTTATACCTCTTTTGTTGTGCCACACTTTCGCGTGGCGTTTTACTTGTTTATGAGTTATCCCTATCTGCTTAGTACGCCGGCGTGCCTTGCCTGCTTAAAAGGTTAGGGCACCCCCGGCGACCAAGCCAATACTCCAAAATATAATTTTAGAAAAAGGGCACCCATATTGTGAGTATTGTTTGGTCGTTATAAGTATTATAGATGGAAGAAAAAGTCAAGTATAAATTTTAAAAATGAAATTTAGTGGAGATTGAGCAATTTTAACAAATTTAACGGATTCCAATAATCTTTTCTATAACCTATTGTGTATCTATTGTTTTGAAGACAGCTTTGGTACTTCTGGACCAGAATTTTCGAAATATTACAATCCGATTGATTGTTTTTGTTTGATAGGAAAATCACTTGACATTTAAAATACATTGGTGTTAAACTTCTCATGCAAAACTGAAGGTTTAATTTTAACACATCTCAAAACACATTATCCTGAGGCCTCTCCAATGAAACGACATCATATTGTTGGTATTATCGTTGGGATATGTGCGATAGGTTTGGCAGTACGTAGTGCCCTTTCGGGAAATATCATTGACGCACTCATAAACTTTACAGCGTTATCTGTCGTAGCCATCTCAACCTTTTTTAAGGACAGATTATCACCCAGATGGTCGCACCGGAGATTACCCCTTTGGATGTGTGTTATTGTAGTTTGCCTTTTCTTATTTGAGTTGATTTTTGAGTTGATTGTCCCTTGACCTTCTTTCCTAAAGCGGCAGCATCACCTTCATTACATAAAATGGATACAACAGATTTATCACTCAGTGTAAATATCGGCGGGATTCGGATGCGTAACCCTGTGATGACTGCATCAGGAACATTTGGATACGGTAGCGAATACGCGGATTTCGTAGACTTAAACCGACTCGGTGCGGTTGTCGTTAAAGGTGTTACAAGCGTGCCGTGGCCCGGCAATCCGATGGACCGCATTATGGAAACACCGTCTGGTATGCTCAACGCTATTGGGCTGCAGAATGTTGGGGTAGATGGTTTTATTGCAGAAAAGTTACCTTACCTGCGAGATTTTGATGTGCCGGTGATTGTCAATGTTTGTGGCAAAACAGTTGAAGAATACCTGATAGTCGTAGAAAAGTTAAGTGAGGCAGGTGGTGTCGCTGGAGTGGAGCTCAATATCTCCTGTCCGAATCTTGATTGTGGTGGTATGAGTTTCGGTGTTGATGCAACGTTAGCGCATCAACTTGTGAAAGCGGTCAGGGCAAAAACACATCTGCCGTTATTGGTGAAACTGTCGCCAAATGTCACGGATATTACTGAGATAGCGCGTGCCGTTGAAGATGCTGGAACAGATGCACTTTCTGCGATTAACACGCTACTCGGCATGGCAATCAACGCGGAAACCCGCAAACCGGAACTCGCCAACGTAACAGGTGGTCTTTCCGGACCTGCGATTAAGCCTGTAGCATTGAGATTGGTTTGGGAGGTATACAAAAGCGTCTCTATTCCGATTGTTGGAATGGGAGGTATAATGAATGCAACGGATGCAGTAGAATTTTTCATTGCTGGCGCATCTGCGGTTGCTGTCGGAACAGCGAACTTTGTCAATCCACAGGCATCAATAAAAGTGGCAGAAGGTATCAACAACTATCTTGAGAAGATGGACATGAATTCAATAAAGGAATTGGTTGGGAGTTTGAAGGTTGACACTTAATCAACGTAAAAAAGTTGGTATTTTCTGACAATCTGATGTATAATTTGGAATATGGCACAATACTACGATAACGCAGTCAAATATGTCATGCTTGGGCATTCTCAAGAATTTGCAGAATTCATGGTAGGACACTCAAACATCAAAGTATTAGAGAAACTTGAAACGGAGCAACCGACCCTCAAGACGCATCAAAATGATAGCACTTTGAAGGTACAGCTTCCTGATGAAACAGTTATATTTCACACTGAAGTGCAAGCAGACGACAGTAGAAAACCGATGCATTATCGCCTTGCAGGGTATAACGGTTTTCTTATTAATTTACACGAAATGCCTGTCTATTGTAACGTTCTCTATCTACATCCTAACGCAGGTAGAGATGATAATGGCCACTATGCTTACAAAGGGATGGGGTACGAATATACGCTTCACTATAAGGTGCTCAGACTGATTGAGATAGACGGACAATCAATATTGGAAAAGCAGGCACCCGGGTTACTACCTTTTACTCCGCTGATGGAAGCACCAGAAGGAATGGATGCCAACCGTTGGTTGGAAAAATGTATTGATGCGACAGCATCTGCAAGCATAGATCAGCATACTCGGGATATTTTACTCACGGCACTTGGTATTTTCGGCGGTTTAGTTTATGAACCACAACTAATTAAACAATTTTTACCGGAGGGTATCATGCAAGAATCTCCTTTTTTCCAACACGTTATTCAAGAAGCAACAACAAAAGCAAAAAAAGAGGCTTACAAAGAAGGCATGAAACAAGGTATGGAACAAGGCATGGAACAAGGCATAGAACAAGGTATGGAACAAGGCATGGAACAAGGCATGGAACAAGGCATGGAACAAGGCGAAAAGAAGGGTACTATCCAAAGCATTATCGCACTACTTGAGAGGCAATTCCAACCCGATGCAGTGCAAGTTTTAGAGCCGACTTTAGAGGGTATTGATGATTTACAACGCCTCAGAGAGTTGCTGCTTGCAGCATCTCAAGTTAATAGTCTTGAAACGTTCATGCAGTTTCTGACAAATGGAAATGCCACTGAATCAGGGAATGGATTTCAATAAACGCGCTCTTAGAGGAGACAATGCGACATCTGGTAACACTTGACGATTTATCGAATTTTGAGATTGAACAGATTTTCCGGCTGGCAGCAGGAATGCAGTCGCAATTAGAGACATGGGCAGGAATCTGCCGTAGTAAATTGTTGGCAACTCTCTTCTATGAACCGAGCACACGAACTCGACTCTCCTTTGAAAGTGCTATGGAACGTCTCAACGGCGGCACGCTTGGCTTTGCCGACCCAAGTTCAACTTCTGTGACAAAAGGTGAAACGCTCGCCGACACAGCACGGATGGTCACGAACTACGCAGATGTTATAGTTATCCGCCACAGTTGGGCAGGTTCAGCGCGAGTCATGGCAACTTATGCCAATATCCCTGTCATCAACGGTGGAGACGGAAGCCACACACATCCGACACAAGCACTCACTGACCTCTATACGATTATTCGAAGGAAATCACAGGTGAAAGGTTTAACCGTTGGTATCTGTGGCGATCTCCGCTATGGACGCGCGGCGCACTCGTTTGCATTAGCAGTTGCAAGATTCGGTGGAAATCTGGTTCACATCGCCCCTAACGGGTTACAGATGCCACCCTGGATACTCACGCGGTTAGCGCAAATCCACGGACAGAAACCTCTTGAGGTAGAAAACGTCACAGAGGTCATTGAAACACTTGATGTTATTTATGTGAATCGACTTCAAGAGGAGCGACTCCCGCCAACTGTAGATGCAGAAACGGTACGCGGAAGTTATCTGCTGAATGCTGCAGTGATGAAAAATGCCAAACCGGATGCGATGATTATGCATCCGCTTCCACGCGTCAATGAACTCGCTTATGAATTAGATGATGACCCTCGTGCTGCCTATTTTGAACAATCCGCGAATGCCGTGCCGGTTCGGATGGCACTTATTTCAAGTCTCATGGGGTTAGAACAACTTATCTTAACACAACCCCCAAAGCGAGACATTGGTGAGTCTTCCCATCAATGTGAAAACGCAAACTGTATAACTCACCATGAGACCTATCTTGTTCCTGAACATGAAACGTTTAGTGGTAATACAGAGATACACGGCTGTGCTTATTGTGGAAATCTGTTTTCGTGATAGAGAGCCAAATGGTTTGATGAATTCGCATGCGTTTCTTGTTGAATCCGATGTTCCTACACACAAAGATAGTCTAATCATCCTCTGATTCTACAGGTTCGGGAATCTTGGACACCAATCCATCTTTCTCTATGATAGCGGTTCGCGCAATCCGCCATAGAGGCCCTTTAGGACTAACGGCTTGCCATCCACCTTCGTGGAAAGTGACCACAACATAGTCCTTTTCGGTATCCGGCGCATGATCGGGAAACATTCCCCGTGTTGCCCAGTTGGTATAGGTAACAGGTTCACCACTATCCCATGCCCATACACCCTCTTTTTCTACATCATTGAGTCCTATCCAAAAATGTGGGTCTCTAAACATTACCTGAACCCAAAACTGTTCTTCTTCGTCGTTGATGGAAACAAGATGCGCGCCTTCCGCAATCGCTTTCTGTTGTGCATCGAGCCAACCCTGGCAGAAAATCTTCGCGTATGCGT
Organism: Candidatus Poribacteria bacterium; assembly: GCA_021295735.1. GTDB lineage: Bacteria > Poribacteria > WGA-4E > WGA-4E > WGA-3G > MSPOR6. The sequence continues at coordinate 9,505 of JAGWBU010000116.1, forward strand.
GTCCATTTGCAGGGTTAATGATCCACACTATTTTCTCTCGTTGCCGAGCGATTGGTTGACGTACATTCTCATCGACAAACACCTCATTAATAAAACGTCGAGCTTTCTCCTCATCAAGTTTTTTAAGGTCACCAGTAGGGCGTTTCGCAATAACCGGGTTACCGTCAAGTTTAATTACAATATTCTCAGGGTGCTCGTCTTTTTTGATAAGAAATGGACCTGCCCCTCCAGAAAATGTTTTATATTTTACAGAAAGCGTGTAATACCCCTGATCTTCCCTATATTCAGTAAAATAACCTTCAGCATCAGTTAAGCAACTTGTTCCGTGGGACCCACTGCCACCGCCAAACTCACCGCCTCGATATCGCATGGAGAGACGGACATCGGCTTTAACCAAAGGCGTACCATCAGCATACACAATCTGCGCACGAATTTTAAGGAGCTTCTTAACGGTAATTTTCACGTCTTCAATGGTAGTTCCAGGTTTCAGGCCGAACGTGAGACCTTGGAAAGGCCCAGGTTCATCTGTAACAAAAAAAGTTATCTTATTGAGCCGAATAGAAAGGATTTGCATTTCGGACTTATTTCTACCGAACCGCATCATTTCCATAGGAAGTTGATGTGCCTGGTTCGGATTTTTTGGGTCAAACCTCTTCATCGCATCTAACATTGCTGCCGGTATCGCATTTATTTGAACATATCCTGGCTGGATATCGGTGGTCTTGAAAGTTCCATCCGCTTCAGTTTTCACAAGCGTAGCTGGACGCGGGACATCTAACTGCTTTTCGTCTTCTGGTTGTTCCTGAAAAAGGTGTGGAAGCTCAACAAACGGTTGCGGGAAACCGTTTACGAACTGCATAGATTGAATAATGAACGTAAAACCGGATATTGGTTTTCCTTCAATATCTACAACTTTGCCCGACAGTCCACTTGCCGCTTCTTCATTAGGCAGTACAGGCACCTCTTGAGCAACAATATTAGTTACTGTAACCAACAATATAAGCGCGTATACTACAAGTTTTTCTATGGTGTAGACGCATTTCATGATTATTCCTCCCTATTAGGTAAAACGATCAGTGCTATTCAGTTTCTTCGTCCGGTGTTGGTGCATCAATAACAAGGTCTTTCTTTTCCAAGATTGCTCTTTCAGTTATGCTGGCAACAGGATTATCTGCGCGTACTTGTTGCCATTTCCCTGTCACCCCGATCAGTACGGTAAAGGTTTTGCTTGTATTTTCGTCCTTTTCAGACAATTTTTTTGGGGCAGAAAGTAGTTTTTGTGTATCCCAACTGGTATAAGTTATCGGATCACCATTATCCCATTTCTTGTCACCCTGTTTTAAACCATCCGTGAATCCTATCCAATAGTTTTCTTTCCCATATACATCAAGTAACCATTGTTGTTCTGCAGCATCATTAATTGCAACGAGATGTGCACCTTGGGCAGTCGCCGCAGCTATTGCTGCTTCAGGGGTTTTAGAATTGATTAATTTATAGGCATGTCGGTTAGCAGGATTGACTGCCCATACTCCCTCTGCCTGACGCTTCATAAGGGCTTGCCTATGTCTCATGTCACGAGGTTTAGGTACAGGTGGTGCCTGCAATTTCACGCCATTAGGTTGCCGTGGTGTCCGAGGTCTCAGGAAATTAGGTAACTTAGGTGCTTGTTGTTCTACCTCAAGTGTCAAGGTTAGACCGTCGAGCCGTTGTCCTTTTTCAAGCAAAATTTCCTGTGATTCTGCGGACTGTCCTTGATATGTTACGGAGACAATATAGTAGGCAGGAGAATTCACGTAGCGAGTAAATCCGCCATCTATGTCAAGGGTTTCTGTGCCGCCACCACTACCTCTACCCGATCCATCTATACTACGGCTGCTTACGTTAAGGTTTACCCGCGCGTTGCTTAGTGGCGCGCCATCAGCAGCCAGCACTCGCCCACGGATCCGCATCCGAAGACGAACGGTAATCTTCACGTCTTTTATATCTGTTTCCTCTTCAATTCCAAAAGTAAATCCGCCGTGCCAACTGATCTGATGCGGATGAATATTGAAGGCAATCCCTTGCATTTCAATGGCGCGAATTTCATACTCTGAATTGTGTTCAGGAAATAGTGTTAATTGGTTAACTGAATGTGAAACAATGTTATCAATGGAGAAAGCACCAATGGCATCAGTATTACTGGGTTGCGGAGGTGGGAACACAGATTCATGTCTATGCATACGGTGGCGCCGGTCTGGGGCAACGTTGCCTTTAAATGACTTAATAGCTACGGTAATATCGGAAACAGGATCGCCCTCTTCGTCAACGACTTCTCCTGAAACCGTTGCTGCGGAACTTTGGAGAGATGCCGCAAGCAAAATCACCAGACTTCCTATAAAAACTACAAATAGGGTGAAGTAAAAACGGTTCATTGTGAATGCCTCCTTTGTAATGTTGGGTGGGTATATTGAAAAGATTCGGATCACATAAAATTATTATACCCTATGTAAAAATTATTGACAATATTAAAGAAGGGGTGAGAACGCAGGGTTATTTAGTTTTAAGAGTTTTCATTTTATGAGGTTAACTGTGAGTTTAGGTCTTGAGGGGTAGGTGCGATTTCTTAACCCATAGGTGTCAACTTAAGGATTTTCCGAATATAAGAAATGCTCTTCAGTATAAGGATTCAAGCGTAGGTGTGGGATACCAAATAAACACCTACATCACTGTTAGCGTGTTTAGTCTTTCGCTCCAGCGGAGCAATATGTTTATAGAAAAAAGTTAACGCTTTCCTCCGCTCCAGCGGAGCGGTATTGGCTACATCACACATAGCACTCCACTGGAGTGCGGAAATTGATCTGTTATCAGATATGAATCGTGTCGGGTGCCTCTAAATTCTTAAGTAGAACTCACGTTAATTTAGTATTATACACCTAAGTAGAAAAAGGCTGGCAAGGTTTCTTCAAATTTAGTAGAATATACCTATGCAAAAGGAAAACGAAAATGAGTAAAAAAAAATTGAATATGAAATAGGTAGCGGCAATGTGTACAAGGATTTGGGATTTCCTAACCCAGAGGAAATGTAAGCAAAGGCACATCTTGTTTTTTAAGATTCAGGATACTATAACTGAACGCAAACTTAAGTTAGACGAGGGTGTGCATAAATAATTCCGATGTTAAATATGCGATTAAAGGTAGTCCGCACACGCCGTGGGTTTCTGTCCACAAGTTCAAAGAGGCGCAGCATGCCACACGGGGAATGCCATAAGGCATTCGGACCCGGTGAATGACTAAAGACG
>JAGWBU010000116.1:12810-15960 GCA_021295735.1 Candidatus Poribacteria bacterium
ATTTCTTGATTTGGCGCATGCTGCGTTGATTTGGCAATGAATTGCGCAACTACAAACGCATTTCTATAAATCAAGCGGCGCCTGGCGTCTGTCCTTGTCTGTGTTGATGCGCCAAATATTTATGCACACCCCTCAGTTAGACAAAGCAGCCGAAATTCTATGCATTAGTAAATCTGAACTCTCGAATCTTTTGCGTGGTCAGTTTAAAAGTTGTACAATTGATCGTATATTTTCACTGCTGAGAAAGTTGGATCATGACATTGAGATTGTTCTTCACAAAAGACCGGTCAACACACCTTCCGCAGCCCTCCGTATCTCAACTTCCGCGGATTAATTCCAATCCATGCGCAATTATGGAAAACGAGACGCACATCTACCACATCCAAAAAGATCACAGTGGAAAACGATTGGATCAGTTTCTGATGGGTACTATTGAAGGTGTATCGCGAACCTATCTCCAGAAACTGATTCGCGAAGGTGCTGTCACTGTTAATGATAAGGTTTTCAAACAACCCGGTTACACGCTCCGTTCCGGTGACCAAGTTTGTCTTTCGCTTCCTGATTCCCGCCCTTTAGAAACCGGACAACCTGAGAATATCCCGCTTGACATTCTTTATGAAGATAGCCACTTAATTGTGCTGAACAAACCCGCGGGCATGCTCGTTCATCCTGCAAGTGGTGTGAATTCAGGTACACTCGTCAACGCTTTGCTCGCGCATTGCACTGATTTGTCAGGCATCGGTGGCGTAGAAAGACCTGGTATCGTTCACAGATTGGATAAGGATACGTCGGGGGTTCTCGTAGTTGCAAAAACAGATGTTGTGCATCGCGAACTATCCGTGCAGTTTGAAAAGCATACTATAACACGCCAGTATGTTGCAGTTGTGTGTGGCGTTCCGGCTGAAGTTACAGGGACGATTGAGGCGCAAATTGCACGGAGTCGTCGTGACCGCCGCCGAATGACTACTGTAAAAAACAACGGCAGGCATGCTGTCACGCATTATCAGGTATTAGAAATTTACCACAAATTTTCGCTCGTTCAACTCACATTGGAAACCGGACGACTTCATCAAATCCGTGTGCATCTGCAACACATTGGACATCCAGTTGCTGGTGATACCATTTATGGAGGTGAGCAACGTGCGTTAAACGATGCCGATACACTCCCCGTGAAACATGCGCTTATACACCTTAAACGACAGGCATTGCATGCGCGGACTCTTAAGTTTGATCACCCTGTAACACATGAAAGTTTATTTTTTTCTGCGCCGAAGCCTGCAGATATGGAGCGACTTGTTGATGCATTGCGGACGCTTACTCGCGCATATTTGTAGCATTTTGTTCGATCTCAGTCCTATTAAAATGTAGTATCTATTAGGATTATAGTTTGGATAATTCTTATCTCGTGGAAATTGAGTTTCACATAATAGATGGAACACAGCGAAAATGCTGCACTCCAGCGGAGTGCAATGTCTATAGAAAACGGTATGCACATTCTCGCACTCCAGCGGAGTGCAATGTGTCGAAAATCACGGACCGCTCCACTGGAGCGGATATGTCGGTTCATAATGTAACTATAAACATATTGCTCCGCTGAAGCAAAGAAGGTTTCCGTTTTGTCTGTCGTGTGTTGATTTAGCAACATAAGTGGAGAACTAATTTTTTACCAACTTACGTTTGAAAAATTGTCCAAACTTTAGTATTAGGAGAAAAATATGGAATATGTCAATTTTGGTAAAGCAGGTGTTAAGGTAAGTCCACTTGCATTGGGATTAGGATTTAGAGGGCAAGGCGACGAAAGTGCTGCCCAACGATTGATTGAACACGCAATTGATAACGGTATTAACCTGATTGATTGTGCCAACGTTTATGGTCCAATGGATGACCGTGCCAATATTGGACAGTCTGAGGTTATCCTGGGCAAAGCGATAAAAGGGAAACGTGATGATGTGGTGATTACTTCTAAGGTCTGTAGCAATATCGGACAAGGGCCAAACGACTATGGGTTATCTCGATTCCATATCATGCGCGAAATAGACCGTTCACTAACTCGTCTCGGCACTGACCATATTGATGTCTATCTGATTCACATGGCGGACGATACTACACCACAAGAGGAGACGATCCGGGCATTAGACGATCTAATGCGTTCGGGTAAGGTGCGCTACCTTGGCTGTTGTAATCATCAGGCATGGCAAGTTTGCAAAGCGCTCTGGATTGCTGACAGCATTAACGCAACACCCTATATGTGCATTCAAAATATGTATAATCTTCTCAATCGGGATTTGGAAACCGAGATGTTCGGGTTAGTGCGTGAAGAAGGACTTGGGATAATGTGTTATAGTCCATTGTCGGTTGGTTTATTGAGCGGTGTTTATTCACCTGATGAACCGCCACCTGATGGCACGTTGTGGGCAAGGCGATATCGTGATGAATATGATCGCAGAATGCGCGGTGCAACTGGGCAGGTGATTGCTACGCTCAAACGGCTTGCAGACGAGTTAGGAAAAACACCCGCACAACTTGCAGTGGCATGGGTGGTATCACACTCGGAAGTTACCGTTGCTATCAGTGGAAGTGATACAATTGAACAACTGGACGACACGCTCGGTGGTGTTGGTTGGGAATTAGATGCGGCTGTTCGAGATGAGTTGGATGAGGTGTCGCGTTCGTTTGTGCGTTTGACTGCACCACCATTTTAACGATTGACAAAATAGATTTAATCGTCCATTCGGTATGAACTTATGGTAAACCTAAGTATTAATTAGACACATTGCATCGGCGAGGTTAGGAAACCTCGCCTACCGCGGGTGGGAAATGTCGTTTTATTTTAGGTTTCACCACAATATACGTTTAAGTTTATGTAAGGTTAATCTTCATATCTCAGACAAGCGTGAATATCTGATTTGGTTATATGTTGGTAGTCCCCGAGAATCTCTTCTTCACTTACGTTGGACGCGAGTAAATTTAGGATAAACTCAACCGATAAGCGAGTTCCTTTGATAATTGGTTTTCCTCCCAGAATTCTTGGATCCACAGTGATTCGTTCCATTTAGTTTCCTCCAATACATTATTATAACGTGAGTTTGATAATAAAATTCAATAACCACTGTCCGTTGGGTAGAACGGAATAAACAAAAAATCGGACAT
>JAGWBU010000116.1:15996-24162 GCA_021295735.1 Candidatus Poribacteria bacterium
AAGACGGTTGAATTGTTGGGTTTCGCTTCGCTCTACCCAACGGACATCTACATTTAGGTCTAATTATCAAACTCACGTTTTTTAGCATTCCCTGGGCAGTGTTTTTTTCATTATGCAGTTTGTCCTTAAATCGTCTCAAATTTCTAATGCATATCTACAGAAAAAATATAACTGAGAATCGTCACCAAAATATAAGTTCCGACCAAAATGACACCAAACGGACGCTTCAATTGGCTTCCTGAAACGAAGATGCCGATTCGGAAAACAATCAAAATAAACACCATCGCAGGAAAAAGAAACTGGAAAAATTTTCCTGATGCTTGCAAACCAATAGGTGTTGCAGCAGCTGAAACTCCAGCAACAAAGAGAACATTCAGAATATCCGCACCAATGATGTTTCCGACTGCTAACTCACCATGTCCGCGCCGAACTGCTGTTATTGCTGTTACAAGTTCTGGTAGCGATGTGCCAAACGCGACAAGTGTTGCTGCAATGATTTCCTCTGGCACATTAAACCTAATTGCAAGGGTCTTCACAGTTGGAATAAGGATTTGTGCAGCAATAACAACAATTGCAATTGACCCAATGAGTTTAAAAAGTGTAACAATTGCACCAGATCCCTCCGGTTCTGTTTCTTCATCGTGTTCAGAAGTAGGTGTTATTGAACCTGCCCATCGGATAGACTGCCAGATATACAACCCTAACAGCACAACAAAGACGAATCCCATAAATTGTGAAAGTACACCGCCTTGTTTAAAAACTTCCATAGGGGAAGACCAAGGAAAACAGGCTAACACCATGAGAATTCCGGCACTTACCTGAACATTGGACAACCGCGATGCCAATTCACGGTTAAAAGACAGTGGTGCAATCAGCGATGCTAATCCTAAAATTAAACCCGTATCACATATAATTGAGCCAACAGCATTTCCGAGGGCGAGTCCCGGCTCTCCTTGGACTGCCGACAGCACGGAAACCGCAGCTTCGGGCGTTGTTGTGCCGATACTCACAATTGTTGCACCAATAACCGCCTTACCTAAGCCCCATCGGGATGAAAGCACCACTGCTTCATCTACTAACCAGTCCGCTCCTTTGCCGAGTGTGTAAAGCATCACTGCAACGATAAGAAAAAGGACTACGCTCGGTAATCCTACAATAAGTTGTTCAATCCAATGTTCCATTAACTATAAATGTTCCTTCCAATCTGAAGATTATATAGACAAAGGTTATCACAGACACCGCACAAAGTCAAACAATAGTCCTATGTTTTTTAACTTGAAATTGTGGGTACGAAGATGGTATCCTTGTACTATCAATATGGGGGTGAAAGGATTCGACGGAGGACGAAAGCGTGGTTGCTTTCAATTTTCTCCGGATGTGGGTTCAATTCCCACCACCTCCATTTGAGTAAGTTGCCACACTTCAACTGATTGCTTCCCTCGCTTCCAACACCTTCGCAACAACTGGATTTTTATACAGATACTTGGCTCAGAAAATGCGTATTTTGTGGATAGAATTGAGGTTAGATATGAATAGACGTATCTGTGTTTATATCAAATATGATAACATTTCACTTTGCGAATTTGCAATGTGATTTGAGTGTAGGGGTTTCTTATGGCGAAATTCGGAGAGTGTTATCTTGTAGATAGATTTATGGTATGGTTACGAAAAAGAAGAATGGACAATCTAACCTGATTGTGATGGGCTTTTGCAGTCCTCAAAAAAGTTATTTGGTTTGTAATATTGGGTTCATGACTTGCTAGAGATCAAAAACTCAAGTCGTATCTGAATGTTGAAGCACCGCATCAAGCTGATCCATCACCTTGTGAAATGCTTCAACGTAATAAGACATCAACTCAAGGTCGTTGGGCGGATTAACATCAAAGATGTAGCAGTGAGAGTCAATGAATTCAACGGCTTTAGGATAGTCCTCAGTCTTGTATTCAATAGTCGATTGATTGCATCGCCACGGGCAGCCTGTGCCGTAACCGATCCGGTTCTGGAAAATCTCTTGAGATGGGACAGGGAGTCGCTGCCACTGTCCAGATGGAACACCCTCAGCGCGTAGCGCCGTTTGTATCTTCTCGCGCAAGGTCCGTGCAGGAATATCTAATCCCAACGCCTCTGGATTGAAACCGATGACATAGTTGTAATAAACGGGTTCGCATTCTTTTGGGGTAACAGGCGTCTCGATGCCATCAATTTCACTTAGATGTTCCGTGAGATAGTGGCAATTCTTGATTCGCATTGCATTGTTCGCATCAAGCCGCTTGAGTTGGCTACGGATAAACGCTTGACTGAACATATCCCCACGATACATCCATCCGAGTCCATACGCGTTGTATTCCTGTTCCTCGCGTTCCCTACCCGGTACGACGATCTCCCCAAAATACTGCAACAACGCTGCGTGCTTGTAAATTTGCTCATCATCCGTTGTGAACAAACCGCCTTGACAACCGCTACTCAACGTCTTTGAGGCTTGGGTGCTATACCCCGCCGCGTCTCCGAACGCGCCGCAAGGTTTACCTTTATAATGTGCGCCATGTGCCTGCGCGACATCCTCAATTACTTTCAGATTATGTTTTTTTGCAACCTCCAGAATCGGATCCATATCGGCAGGCATACCGTGAATATGAACTGGCAGAATCGCGCGAGTCCGTTCGGTGATTTTCGCCTCAATCTCATTGGGATCAATACAATAGGTTACAGGGTCAATATCAACAAAGACAGGAATAGCGTTGTGATGGAGGACGGCTGCTGCCGTCGCCCAGAAAGTGAAGGCGGGAACAATAACCTCATCGCCCGGTTCAATACCGACACCCGCGACACACAGATGCAACGCAGCGGTCCCACTGTTGACGGGGATACAATACTCAACACCCATGTATTCCGCCCATTCCTTCGCGAGACCTTCGGATTGAATTCGTTGCTGTTCAGTAATTCTTTCGGATGCGATAACCTCGGCAATCGCGTCCCTATCAGATTGGGTAACCTCTGGCCACGGTTGAATTAATCCATTAGGGACAGTCTTTTTTCCACCAGATATAGCGAGTTTTGCTGCCATGAACGACCTCCTTATATAGAGGTATATGTACGCTACGGTGCAGTAGACTCATAGATGCGTGATCGCCTTTGGAATCCGCTTTAAAACTTCGTTTCTACCGAGCAGCACGACAATATCAAAAAGACTCGGTCCGAACGAGGTCCCCGTTAGCGCAATCCGCAACGCCTGCATCGCCGCGACGCGTTTGATGTTGTTCTCGTCTGTATACTTCCAAATTGCGGTTTCAATCGTTTCTATTTCAAACGTAGGGATTTCTTCCAAAATCTGTCCGAGATTTGTCAGAATCTCACAAGTTTTTTGCTTCTTCTCATCCGAACCTCCCCACCATTTCTTAACCGCTTTCGGTTCATACGCAAAGTCATCCATAAAGAAGTAGCGAGTCTGTGGAACAATATCTTGGAATGTTGTGAGACGTTCACCCACTGCCTCAACTATTTCCTCAAGCCAGTCGCGTTTTGTAGTGGAATCCACCAAACCTTCTTGTTCCCAGAACGGAATCACCGCGTCTGTCCGTGCTACCACATCAAGCTGGTTAATATAGTGAGAGTTGAGCCATTCCAGCTTCTTAATATCAAAGACACTGCCACTTTTACCAACACGCTCAAGATCAAATTTCTCGATGAGTTCATCAACAGAAAAGATTTCCTGCTTGTCATCGTAGGACCAGCCGAGTCTCGCAACGAAGTTTAACATCGCTTCAGGAAGATACCCCTGCTCACGATATCGGTTGACAGCGACAAGATCACCGTGATGGCGTTTACTGAGTTTCCTTCCAGTATCATCAAGCACCAGCGGAATATGTGCGAATTGGGGTAGGTTCAAACCGAGAGAATTGGCAATGGCAATCTGTTTCGGTGTGTTGTTGAGGTGTTCCGTTCCACGAATTACATGTGTAATCTGCATCTCCGCATCGTCAACAATAGAGGTGAGATTGTAGTTCGGCATGCCGTTTGAACGGACAATCACTTCGTCCTCTAAGGTATCGGGATCGATATTGCGTGAACCGAGCACGAGGTCCTCAACAAGGATCGGTGTGTCAGGCATTTTTATGCGGACGGTTGGTTTTCTGCCCTCGGTGACAAAGCGTTCCACTTCCTCCGATGTCAGGTGTCGGCACCTTCTATCGTAGGAACGAGTCTGCTTATCAGCACGAGCCTGCGTACGGATCTCTTCAAGTTCTTCAGGTGTGCAGTAGCAGTGATATGCATTGCCACTTGCGAGCAATTGTTCAACGTGACTGTCGTAGATATTCTTCCGCTCTGATTGGACATACTGTTCGTCCCAATTGATGCCCAACCACTTCAACGCATCGTAAATCTCGTGCATGGATTCATCGGTGGAACGCGCCGTGTCCGTATCGTCAATACGGAGAATGAATGTGCCGTTGTGGTGTTTGGCAAACAACCAATTAAACAGAGCCGTTCTTGCACCGCCAATATGTAAGAAACCGGTAGGAGAGGGCGCCATACGGACTCTAACTTGGTAATTTGGAACAGATGTTTCGTTCATTTTTGTCCTTTCTGAATTTTTGCCCAAGAATCTCGCAGCGGTACTGTACGGTTGAATACTAATTTTTCTGGCGTTGTGTCTGAATCAACACAAAAGTATCCTATCCGCAGGAACTGATATCGATTTTCAGGCGGAGCATCGACAAGACTTGGTTCAACTTTGCAGTTATCAAGAATCTCTAACGAATCTGGATTGAGGAATTGGATCCAGTCAGCACCATCCGCTGAATTTTCAGGTTCGCGTTCTGTAAAGAGCGAATCATATAGGCGCACTTCAGCGTTAACAGCATGTTCAGCAGAAACCCAGTGCAGTGTGCCTTGCACTCGCCGTCCGTCATCAGACCAACCGCCACGCGTCTCAGGATCATACGTACAGTGAATTTCAACAATTTCATCTGTGTTTTCATCTTTAACAACGTTTTCGCAGGTAATATAGTATGCATGCTTAAGCCGAACTTCGCGCCCTGGTGCTAATCTATAAAATTTTCGTGGGGGGTCTTCCATAAAATCTTCACGTTCAATATAGATTTCTCGTGAGAATGGAATTTCCCTTGTGCCTGCATTTTCATCTTCAGGATTATTATCGGCATCAAGCATTTCAACTTGTCCATTAGGATAGTTGTCAATAATCACTTTAACCGGATTGAGAACAGCCATTACACGAGGTGCCCGTTTATTCAGATCATCTCGGATAGAGTATTCAAGTTGTCCTATTTCAATGAGGTTATCGGCTTTTGATACACCGATACGGTTGCAAAAATCTCGGATAGATTCTGGCGTATAACCACGACGTCGCATTCCCGCAAGTGTAGGTAATCTTGGATCATCCCACCCGTTGACGTGTCCTTCCTCAACAAGTATTTTGAGTTTCCGTTTGCCAAGCACGGTATATGTAAGGTTCAACCGAGCAAACTCAATCTGTCGAGGCTGATATATTTCCAATGATTCCAAAAACCAATCGTAGAGCGGACGATGATCTTCAAATTGAACATCACATAAGGAGTGTGTTACGCCTTCAATAGAATCTGATTGACCGTGTGTAAAATCGTAGGTGGGATAGATACACCAATTGTCCGCGTGCCTGTAGTGATGTGCACGAAGGATACGATACATCACAGGATCGCGCATATTCAGATTCGGGCTTGCCATATCAATTTTTGCACGAAGGGTACGAGAACCGTCTGGGAATTCATCATTACGCATTCCATTGAACAAAGTTAGATTTTCTTCAACAGGACGGTTACGGTAGGGACTATCTTTGCCGGGTGTCACTAAAGTGCCGCGATAAGTCCGCATTTCATCTGGTGTCAGATCGCAGACGTAAGCTTTCTCTTTTTTTATCAGTTTGACAGCATATTCATAGAGTGTCTCAAAATAGTCGGAGGCGTGGAATTCGCGTTCCTCCCAATCAAATCCGAGCCAATACACATCGCGTTTAATAGCTTCTACGTATTCGCTTTCTTCAGTGATAGGATTGCTGTCATCAAATCGGAGGTTGTAAAGTCCGCCATAATCTTCGGCGATGCCGAAACTGATACAGATAGCTTTAGCGTGTCCGATATGGAGGTATCCACTCGGTTCTGGAGGGAATCGGGTATGCACCCTACCGTCAAATCTATTTGATGCTATATCTTCTTCAATTGCTTGTCGGATAAAGTTTGTATCAGATGTATTGCTACCGTTTTCTTGTGTATTCGTTTTGATTTTGTTTTTTTTTGAGTCGGATTTTGGATGATTCATGAACACCTCCTGAGACTAATAAATTATACTTTCAAAATGTGTCAAAGTCAAAATTTTTGCGTTGGATGTGAGGGCAATTAGTATTTAGCCATCAAAGAAAAATGAAACCTCGCTATTAAGGATGGCGTTAAAAGTTTAGGAAGGAGTAACCTTATAACTATTAAGGGGGATACAGATGTATAAAGATCCAAAACGATATACCGCTGACCGGCAACCGTTAGACGAAAGAAAATTAGATTATTACGAATTAGCGGTGTATTTTGCAGCAGCAAAGGCACAAGAGGAAGAATTTCGTTGGGATAATTTTATTGATAACCTTTCTTTTATTTGTGACAAATTTGCATCGCATATAAAATCAGACGGTGCTTCTCAACTGTAAATTTGGTGAATGTCACAAGTCTCAATTTCTCTAAAGAGGGTAGTGTTTTTCAAAACCTACCCTATATTTTTTAACTAAATCACTTCGCTCAACTTCGGGTGGTTTTTGAAGATATTTACGAGATTCATCACTAACTTTTCAGGATGATGGCGTATAACGTTCATCTGCTCTCCACCTAACCACGTTCCAATTTCGGTAACAACCATGTCTCTGATTAAATCTGCTTCAACAACGGTAATGCCTTCATCTTCAAGTCTCTCCTGCTCCCGGTTATAGGAAACCTGCACTTTTGAAGCGTCCGCAACCTGGACAGTCTCAGCAGAGAGTGTTGAAATATCCTTAGCAAGATCAAGAACCTCCATCAGATGTTCGGTATCTTCAGCCAGTTTTGAAAGCCCTTCGTCAGACAAAGAACGAATTCGGGTAAGTTGCGAAACCAACTCATTCCGAACATACCCTTGCATGATTTCTTGCGGTGCAGGTTGATTATTAACTAAAACATAATCTATCGGAATTTTGGCGTGGTTAAGAATAGCATTGACATGGTCAGTGACTGCGTAACCATCGGTCTCTCCGGGCTGCGTCATCACATTACAAACATAAATTTTCACAGCGTTCGAACGTTGAATTGCTTCAACAATGCCTTTTATTACAAGATTCGGCATGATACTGGTGTAAAGGCTCCCTGGACCGATGATAATTGCATCCGCATTAACGAGTGCTTCCATTGCTGCCTCGTGTGCTTGACATTCATAAACTTCGTCTGGGGAATGATGTGTTTTGCCGTTCTCACGGGGTTCAAAAAACACGCGTTTAATCGGTTCCCGATTTTCGCGTGTCGGAATGGTTGATTCACCTCGGACGATCTCACCATTTGTGAGTTCGGCGCAAAGAACGGTATAATCTAAGGTAACAGGGATAATTTGTCCACGCACAGCGAGGAGCCGTGATGCAGCTTGAATCGCTTTTGGAAAATTGCCCTGGAATTGTTCGGTCAAGGCAGTTAATAATAAATTTCCGATTGTATGTCCACCGAGGTCACCATTACTTGAAAAGCGGTATTCCCAAAGTCCAGCAAGTTCGTCTGCATCGGACAGTGTCCATAATAGCCTGCGGATATCACCTGGCGGAAGCACATCAAATTCTTCAACGAGACGTCCTGAGCTGCCACCGTCGTCAGAAACAGTAACAATCGCTGCCAAACTATCCAGATCAATAATTTTTTCGTTATCTGTTTCCAGATTAGCATAGTACTTAATCCCACTGAGCAGTGCGGATAATCCACTTCCACCGCCAATGCAGGCAATTTTCAAAGACATAATTTCTCCAAACTACCAAGATGGTAGTTAGAGCGTATCTCATAAATCATTTGTAGGGCGAGGTCCCGGGGAATGCCAAGGCATTCGGACCGTTGATTTGGTGCCTCGCCATCTCTCTCATAAGTGGAAACAATGGGCGGGCACAGGGACCCGCCC
>JAGWBU010000117.1 GCA_021295735.1 Candidatus Poribacteria bacterium
AGACGGTCAACTCTCTGAGAAAACCGCAGTCGCAAGGAAGCACAAGCCCCTACCTTTAGGTAGTGGGTACCTATGACGAACTTTACGAAAACCTGTAACGACAACCTACTATTGCAGAAAGCATGGAAAGGTCTGTAAACCGCTCTTTTCGATTTTAGGATGGTGGCAACGATACAGCAAGGACAGCATAGAACGATGGATAGAATTCAGTAAATTAAAAACGGACACCTTTCAACACTGCATAACAGGTGATTCACGGACAATTGACATCTCTACAATGTTGAGAAAGGAAAACCCACAATTCGCAGAAATTGCCCAAAAACAGCGAATTAAAGGCATCTTGACCAGTCCTCCTTACGTTGGACTTATTAACTACCATGAGCAGCACGCCTACGCTTATGATCTCTTTGACTTCAAAAGATTAGATGAATTAGAAATAGGACCGTTGTTTAGAGGAAGAGGACGAGAGGCGAGAGAATCTTATGTTCACGGTGTAGCAGAGGTTTTCAAGAACTGTAAGCGGTTTTTGGCTGATGATTACGATGTCTTCGTTGTGGCAAACGATAAGTTTAATATGTATCCCACCATTGCTGAAATAGCAGGAATGCACATCGTTAATCAACACAAGCGACCTGTTCTAAATCGGACAGAAAAGAATAGGGAAACTGCTTATCCTGAAACGATATTTCATCTCAAAGAGGTACAAAAGAAATTAGAACCTTCTAATTAGTTTTCTTTTTAGACGTGCTTTGTAAGCACGCTATTGACCGTATATACAACTTGGAGGATAAACAATGTCTCAAATCAAATCGGTGTTACTATGGGAAAACCAGCGACGGTATATCCGCGAGGCGATAGATGCAGGCACCCTCAAAGGTGCAATCATTCCCACAGGTAGCACAGAGCAACACAACGAACATTTGGCAATGTATCACGATACACAAAGCGCGGTGTATGTATCAAAACTGGCAGCTGAAAAGTTGTTCCCACAAGTGATCGTCACAACGCCTTTGGCGATTGGCGTATCAGAACACTGGATGGATCACAAAGGCACACTCACGCTGCGTGCGGAGGTCTTTGGTGAGGTGCTATACGATGTCGCTGATAGTATGCGCCGACACGGTATTGATAATATCTTGATTGTCAACGGACATGCGGGCAATGCCGGTCCAGTGCATCAACGGTTAGATGGCTACCGCGAGAAACTCGGCATTAACATTGCATTTCATTCCTATTGGGAAGCGTATACGAGCGAATTGGTCAAAGAGCAGATGGAATCAGGGGTTTGTCCGGGGCATGCTGCAGAGTTTGAAACAGCATTTGCCCTTGCTGCTTTTGCAGAAAACGTCGATTGGAACGGCGTGGATTACGACAGTGCAAAACTCACTATCTCAAATGAAGGACAGGCAAAATCTGACCGTGAATATCATCATCAGGCAAAACTTGCCACAACAGAAAAAGGGCAGGTTATGATTGATGTTGCAGTAGATTGGGTTGCAGAAAAGATGCAAGAGATGATGTCATAACCCTTCGCTGTAGGCGCGCTTTGTAAGCGCGCCTGTATCAGCGCGGTTGAAAACCACGCCTACAAAATTGCCTTTCCTAATGTCCCTCAAGTGCTTTCTGAAGTTCATCCCCATGTTCTCGCCACCAACCGTAGAGGATAGAAATATCAGTGCCGATACAGAAATGTCGCACGCCCATATCAAGAAAACGTTTTGCACCATCCGCACTTCCAATTTCAGCACGCGGCGGCACACCCATCTTCAGAGCAGTCTTAAATACCCTCTGTTCCGTCTCTTGAATTTCAGTTGACCCGCGCTGACCTACCTTCCCGATACTCATAGAATAATCCGATCCACCCCACTGGATCATGTCAACACCTTCAACAGATAGGACCTCTTCAAGGTTTTCAACTGTCCCCTTCTTCTCAATCATAATAACAACGACAACATCACGTAAGGCTTGAACGTATTCCGGTCCGCCTCCATATCCCATATAGGCAAACCTACGGGTTGCAACGCCATAACTACCACCATCTTCTGGCGTATCTGCGCGGGTAATCTTAACACACTCCTTCACATCTTCAACGTTTTGGCAATCAGCATAAAGCACACTCTGGAAGCCAGAACCGATTGCGCGTTGTGCGATGAAACCACGCGGTTCTTGGTCAACTTTTATCATCGTGGAGATATTGTGTAGTTCCGCTGCACGACACAGGTTATCCAAATCGTGTAGGTCAAACGGACCGTATTCCGCCACAAATTCAACATAGTCATACATCCCTGTGTGACCAATCGCTTCAACGACGGAGGGCCAAGTCGTATGGATATGTGTGCCGACGGTCGGTTTATCAGCATTGAGTAACTCTCGAAAGGTATTTTTTCTCATCAATTTTCCTCTTCTGTATTGTAAAAACGATCTACAATTGCGATTTTTCGGCATCTAAACGCATCTATGTTAACAGGATTCCGTACTTTTTTCAACGCCAAAATAACGTTTGCTTATGAGAACAATTTTTGTTAAACTGATATTGCATCGCTATTTATACCAAAATTGGTAGGGCAAGGTCTCTGTGCCTCAGCCTACCCTTCTATAACTGTGTGAGGTGTCTATGAAAAACTCAATTAAATTGCCCACAAATTTCGCTGATTACTTACAAATTGAAAACGCTGACCTACGCTTCACCGAGGCAACCGACGTTGCAGAACATATCACGGGAGCAGGTGTCCAAATCTATCCGAACATGGATCATGCCGCCATTTTCTGCGACCCACCGCACCTTGTCGCTGATGGCTTAAAACAACTCGGTTATGTGAATGGATGGGATGCGCGGTGTTATCCTTCCCCTGTTGACGGATGCGACTATATCAACGTCTCTGCACAGTTGTCAGCGGATAGTCCTGCACACGATGATGGCTGGTTTGACTACGTTGCCGTTGTGCATCCTGTTGACAAAGCAGCACTACAACACATGCTCGGACAGGGATACGGCAATCCGTTTATCCATCACTTGACGTGGGGACTTGTGCCGCCAGAACGCACCTCCGCAGATGATTTTGAATATGCAAGCCATGTTGTGCCATTTATGGTAGAAAAACGGCAGGTTATTGGCGATGCAATAGGTGATGAACCTGGCACTCTGATTATAGCACTTCCTGAGAACGTTATGACACATCCGAAATTTG
Organism: Candidatus Poribacteria bacterium; assembly: GCA_021295735.1. Taxonomy (GTDB): domain Bacteria; phylum Poribacteria; class WGA-4E; order WGA-4E; family WGA-3G; genus MSPOR6. The sequence continues at coordinate 3,189 of JAGWBU010000117.1, forward strand.
AAGACGCACTGCCAAAATGGATTGGCGACCTTGACGCTGAGGAATATCAGGTTGAATCTATGCAGGGCGGTGGTTTCCTAATCCAGTTTTTTGTGTTGACAGGCGGTAGAATTGAGGTTGCTTTGCGCGTTGGGACAACACAGACATTCAATCCCAAAAGCGTTCACAAGATTTCTGAAGATGAGATTAGTGCTGTGCAAGAATAGCGAAAATTAACACCTATTCAGTTCTGCTTGAGATAAGAAACTTTGCATGATACACTTAACATAACTTTAATACGCTGGAACGTTGGGAAAAATTTGACACAGAAGAGGTGCTGTAGCAATGGCATATAGCAATTGGACTTTAGAAACAGCAGTGGAAAAATTTCATCTTGAAAAGTTTGAAACCTTGGGCGTATTTTCTGAAATAGCACCGGTGGAACCGAGTGCACATCTGATGACGGCTTTGACGAAAAAAGTATCGCTGGCCGCGTCTATAAACACAGAGAAAGCAAGGTCAGAGCTGATTGTCGCTGATGTCCTTGTTGAACTGCGTGAAAAGTTTGAAAACCGTATCAGTTTCTTTTCAGGTATCGATTTCAACGTTGATGCGGAAAACGGATTAACCGGGGTGTGCGATTTTTTGATAAGTTTATCACCCGCGCAGCTTCATTTAGAGGCACCCATTATTATTCTTGTAGAGGCAAAGAAGGAAGATTTGACGGTTGGTCTTGGTCAGTGTGCCGCGGAGATGCTTGCTGCACAACGTTTTAACACCGATAAAAGCAATGAAATTCCTCGGATTTATGGGGCTACCACCTCCGGAACAGATTGGCGATTTCTCAAATTAGAAGGGCAAAGCCTGCATATTGATATAGAACCCTACCAAATTGCACAATGTGACAAAATCCTCGGTATTCTCTCCAGCATGGTGGAACAGAAGGCGTGAATCATTTTCATTACAGGAGGCTCTCACATAATGTCATATAGCAGCTTTACTTTAGATAGCGTGAAAACTGAATTTGAACTTGAAATCGATGTCCCCACTAACCTTTTTTGTGATGTAGCACCTGTGGCACCGAGCGCACATCTGACAACAGAATTGGAACGCAATGTGCCAGTCGCACTTGCCATCGGAACAGAAAAAGCAAAATCAGAGATGATTGTTGGTGATGTACTCTTGGAGCTGCGGGAACATTTCGATCGGCGTATTAGCCTCTTTTCAGGTATTGACTTTAACGTTGATGCTGAGAAAGGATTAACTGGGGTGTGTGACTTTCTGGTGAGTCTGTCACCTGTGTCATTTGTCTTGGAGGCACCTATCATCGTCCTGGTTGAGGCAAAAAAAGATGACTTATTGCAGGGGATCGGTCAGTGTGTTGCAGAGATGATCGCCGCTCAGCAATTTAATGCCAAAAAAGCGAACAGTATCCCATACATTTATGGGGTTAGCACGACTGGAGCAGATTGGCGATTTCTCAAATTAGATGGGCAGAAACTTCATATTGACACAGAGTTCTACTCAATTCACGGGTGTGACAAAATCCTCGGTATCCTCTCAAGCATGGTAGAGCAAAAGGCGTGAAGCATTCCTGTACCTGAGAATCTAATTCGAGAGTGGGTTGTTGAACGTATTGCGGCGAGGTAGGCATTGAAATGGAAAACAAAGAAAATATAGAATGCAGCATAATGGACGAAGTTCGCGAAATGCGGCGTAAAATCTCTGCGGAATTTGGAAATGATCTTAATCAATTGGTTGCATATTACCAAGAGTTAGAAAACGAAATGCGGGAGTCTGGTAAATACAAGTTTACAGATCTGCCAAGCGAGGAATCCGAATCCGAAAAGGATGTCTTTACCAGCTTCGTTCCTATTCAGTTAAAACCCGAAGAATTTGAGATTATTGAAACGCTTGCCAAGTCGCGTGGTATATCACCTGAAAATCTAATTCGGGAGTGGGTACTTGAGCATATTGAGGCCGGTTAGTTTGTTGCAAAGAGAAAAAGTAAAGACATTCAATCCAAAAAGTGTTCATAAAATATCTGAAAGTGGGATTAGTGCTGTGCAGGGGCAATAAGGTAAATCTTTTCTGTAAACTCTTGTATTAATTGTGGTATAATATTGATGAAGTCAATGTCGTATATCGCGGCAAAACTTTCGTGATTAAGGCGTTTGATAATGGACAATTTACAATCTGTTGAAAATGGGGTTAGATGTGAAAATATATGAGTTGATCTGGCCCCAAGACAGAATAGAACATATTGCACAACACGGTGTCACACCTGATGAAGTTATAGAGGTTTGCTTGGGTAATTCGTTTATTCAGCGAGCGAAGTCTCGAGGTAAAAACCCTGTCTACTATTTTTTAGGACAAACAGAAGTAGGGCGTTATCTGTTTTGCGTTATAATCTGTTTTCCTGATGGTAGAGGACACCCTGTTACAGCACGCCCGATGACCAATAAAGAAAAACGACGTTATAGGCAATGGAGGAACCGATGAATCACACAAAAATTCCGCAAACCGATTCTATTCAAGAACTCGCTGATTTCTGGGATACACATGACTTAACCGACTTTGAGGATGAACTTGAGGAAGTGACTGAACTTGTCTTTGACAACTCAGTTTCTGTTCAGTTGGAACCCGAAGAATTTGAGATTATTGAGACTCTTGCTAAGTCGCGTGGAATATCGCCTGAGAATCTAATTCGGGAGTGGGTTGTTGAACGTATTGAGGCAGGTAGTCATTGAAGGAGATATTATATGGACAAAAAAGTCCCTGAATTACTCAAGTTGACGAAAAAACTTTTGGATCAATCTATGGAAATTGTTAGCGACTCACTTCCAGATACTGAATCTGTACCTGCTGAAGAAGTCCGATATTCAATTTTCCTCTGTGTTCAAATGAGTGAGGCTTTAAAGTTTGGCTACGGTGCTTATTATAGTTGTAAACATGGTTGGGGACATGGAGGTATTGGAGCGGCTCGTTCTATATACGAGATTTTGCTTGACATTAAATATATTAATCAAGATAAGACAAGTAAGGAGGAACGCTTTACAAGATTTCTTGATCACGGTGCTGAATATCTCTATCGCAAGATGGAAAGAATCCAAGAATCGGGGCAGACGGTATCTCAAAAGGATCAAGACAAGTATACAAATGCATACGGCCAATTAAAGAAGAAATATAATGATAAGCGTAGGCAAGAGATTGACTCAGGAGCTGAAAAAGCCGATGCAACACCTAAGTACAGACAATACAATTGGGCGGGACTTAACCTTAAGGAAAAGGCTGATGCAATTAATTGGGAACAATTCCACCAATTGTACAAGGACCTTTCAAATTTATCTCATGTCAGTATCGACACAACGCTTGATGCTATCATAGGATCCGCTCAAAATCAAATTGAGGTGGATTTAAGTCTATATTCAAGTCCTGTTCATTGTTTCACTGTCTTAACGGTAGCCTTTACATGTATTGCTGGGATATTGGAGGAGTATATGGGATATTTTGGGATTGACCATTCTTGTTATCCTATCCTTGCAGATTTTTGGAATGACTACAAAGAACTTTTAGATAGGTAAATATTCAAAACTAAATGAAAGGAACCTTATGGAACGAGTCCATTTTCGCATATTAATACTATCGATTTTTGTGTTCCTTCTTTCTTCGGCGAGTTTTTCGCAAGATTATGTTCACTATAAAACACTCACTGGACATACAGATGGTGTTGTCAGTCTAGCGTTCAGTCCTGATGGACAGACGCTTGCTAGCGCGGGCGAGGATGATATTATCTCCTTATGGGATGTTAACATAGGTGTGCGGAAGAAAACGTTCTATGGGCATAAGGATTATGTCAGTGGAGTAGCATTTAGTCCTGATGGGCATTTACTCGCAAGCACGAGCGGAGATCGTACTATGCGTTTATGGGATGTCAACACAGGACAAAACAAAACCACAATTTCCAGTGTATGGCATGTGAGCGACGTAGCGTTTAGTCCTGATGGGCGTTTGCTCGCAAACGGGGGGTGGTCACTTCACGTACGGGATGTTGAGACAGGTAAACTCAAGCAATTTGAGGAACACAGCGTTTTCAGTGTAGCGTTTAGTCCTGATGGGTGTTTACTCGCAAGCGGGAAAGGTGACGGAACAATCCGCCTAAGGGATGTTGATGCCGCAAAACATAGAAAAAGCCTCATTGGGCATACAGGTATGGTCAATAGTGTGAGTTTTAGTCCGGATGGTGAGACACTGGCAAGTAGCAGTTGGGACGGCACTATCCGTCTGTGGGATGTCACTGCAGGTTTATGTAAGTACACCCTCACTTTAGGTCCGAGTCGGAGTTTGCTTGGTGATGTAAAGTTTAGTCCAGATGGGCAGCTGATTGCAAGCGTAGATGGAAATCGGAGGATCCGCTTATTCGATGTGGCAACAGGCAGACACAAAGAAACGTTCACTAAGGATGATCTTGTCTATAGTGTTGCGTTCAGTCCCGATGGGCGATTGCTTGCAAGTGGAGGTTTAGGGACGGTGCAGTTGTGGAAATTATCCACCCCGCAACCGATAAGGACAACTCCCTCTACACTACCCAAACCCACCGCAAACCAAATCTACAACAACGCCATACGCTCAGTTATGTGGATAGTCAACCCAGGAATAGGCGAAGGCAGCGGCGTGTTAATTGATAAAAAATTCAAACTCGTTGTCACCAACGCACACGTCACAGGTAAACAGAACACAATAGACGTATATTTCCCCGCACCAGACGAAAAAGGCGAACTCATTAAAGATCGGAATTTCTACCTTACAAATGCTGGCGTGCTAAAACGACTCGGTTATTACACCAAAGCACACGTCATCGCAAGGAATGAGAAAACGGATTTGGCAATCATCAGACTTGATGGGTTACCTGAAACCGCCCGCGAAATTGATTGGAACTTCACACCACCTAAAACAAAAGCAGGCGAATTGGTTTACATCCTCGGCAACCCTGCGAAACAGGAGTTGTGGCGTTGGACACTTGGCGAATTTCTGAACGATCACGGGGATTTCCTGCATATCCAGTCCGATGTGTTCGGCGGCAACAGCGGAGGACCTGTGCTTAACAAACAAGGCATCTTAATTGGCATTGTGGCACGAAGCGATCAACTCATGAATGCTGCAGCCATACCTGCCAGACACATTAGTCGGTTACTCTCTGAATCAAAGGTGAAACACGCACGGACGCGGAGATAAATTGGACACGCTAAGGTACAATTTGTTATACTATTTTTTAGGAGGGTTACCGCAATGGCTTATAGCAATTTCACCATTGAAGAAGTACGTAAAGCGTTTCAGTTAGAAACGGATGAAGCAGCGGATTTCTCTTCCAAAATAGAACCGGTAGCACCGAGTGCACATCTCACCACTGCATTGGCAAAAAAAGTGCCGTTAGCTCTCGCTATCGGCACAGAGAAAGCCGGTTCAGAATTAATTGTCACCGATATTCTCGTTGAACTTCGCGAAAAGTTTGAGGACCGAATCAGTTTTTTTTCAGGAATTGACTTCAGTGTTGATGTTGAAAAAGGTTTGACCGGCGTGTGTGATTTCCTGGTAAGCCTATCTCCTGTGCAATTTTACTTAGAGGCACCTATCATCATTCTTGTTGAAGCAAAGCGAGAAAATCCTGTTTCCGGTTTCGGCCAGTGCATTGCAGAAATGCTCGCCGCCCAACACTTTAATGCCCAAAAGGGCAATAACATCCCTGTCATTTATGGTGCATCTACTACAGGCACAGTCTGGCAATTTCTTAAATTGGAAGAGCAACAGCTCTACATTGATAGAGCGCCCTATTCAATTGGGCAGTGCGACAAAATCCTCGGTATCCTCTCA
>JAGWBU010000009.1:0-2382 GCA_021295735.1 Candidatus Poribacteria bacterium
GGTTGTGAGCGTGCCCAAGTAGCGATTGATGTCCACCCTTTATGTCCGCACATCAATCCGATGACGACAAGTGCGAGGATTGATGTCAGCGGATGTCGTTTCCCTTTATTCTTGCGGGGATCTGAAAGTTTTGCTAACATATCTATCAAGTGGCAAGATTTTCTTCTTGTCATTATTCACCTCAAAATAGGTTGTTTTAAGGTGAACTATAGCAGATATGGTGTAAAAAAACATGCTATATCTGCTTTTCATAAAAAATAAACACTTGTGAAAAAATTTCGAAAACTGAATAACCCTGAATGCTTAGACAACCTTATTGACTTAAACCGCTGTTTAGGGTACAATCTTTTTCAAAACAGGAGTCAGAATGAACAGAACAGATCGTCCGAATATCCTCTGGATATCTTTAGAGGATACAACGCCGCGATTCGGTTGCTATGGCGACCCAATCGCTCGCACACCCAATATTGACCGCCTCGCTGCTGGTGGATGTCGGTTTCCGAATGCCTTTTCAACAGCAGGTGTCTGTGCGCCGAGTCGTTCCGCTATCATCACCGGTATGTATCAAACCTCTATCGGGACACACCACATGCGGACAGCCCATACAAACCGCAATACACCAGACATGCCAACACCGTATTCTGCTGTTCCGCCTCCGTATGTCAAAACCTTTACGGAATACCTGAGAGCTGCTGGCTATTACTGCACCAACAACAGTAAAACTGACTATCAGTTTACACCGCCTGTTACGGCTTGGGATGACAATAGCAACCAAGGACATTGGCGAAATCGTGAGGCAGGACAACCCTTCTTTTCTGTCTTTAATCCTACTGTTACACACGAAAGCGGCATGTGGGAGAAGCCAGATCGTCCGTTGACCACGACAACAAATCCAGATGACGTAGAATTACCTCCCTATCTACCCGATACGCCTAAAGCAAGACAGGCATTGGCTCGCCAATACGATAACCTCGCCACCGCTGATACACGGGTAGGTGAATTGTTAGATCAGTTGGAAGAGGATGGACTTGCCGAAAATACCATTGTCTTTCTGTGGAGCGACCACGGTGAAGGACTGCCACGCGGTAAACGGTGGCCCTATGATGCGGGGATTCGGATTCCACTAATTGTGCGTTGGAACGGAGAACTTAGTTTAGGAAGTGAAAGCGACCAATTGGTAAGTTTGATTGACCTCGGCCCAACTGTGCTCTCGTTATGTGGCGTGCAAACACCGCAGCACTTACAAGGACAACCCTTCCTTGGACCACAAACAGTTGAACGTGACTATATCTTTGCGACACGCGACCGGTATGATGAATCTTATGATATGATACGTGCAGTGCGTGATAAAAAATATAAATATATTAGAAATTATTATCCCGAAAAACCTTATCTCCTCTGGATTCCTTACCGCAATCGACACCCAGTGATGCAGGAAATGTGGAGGCTTTATGCTGAAGACAAGCTTGAGGGAGACCAATTGACCATGTTCCGTTCACGCCCAACAGAAGAACTTTATGATGTTGAAAATGACAAGTTTGAACTCAACAACTTGGCGGAAGATACAGTACATGCAAACGTGCTGGAACGGATGCAAGGTGCATTGGCGCAGTGGCAATCTGAATTCGGAGATATGGGAGATATATCTGAAGAGCAGATGGTCGCAAAGTGGTATCCTAACGGCACACAACCACAAACGGCACCACCACTTTTTATTCCGATTAACGCGTCCAACCCCGGTAGGGAACCTGCACAAGAGAATGGAGAGTGGGATGCACCGCTGCTTTTACAACTCCACTGTTCCACACAAGGCGCATCAATTGCCTATACAACGGAACGGGGTGAAGATGTTGGATGGCAGTTGTATACCGAACCTTTACGTCTACCGAAAGGTGAGACAACTGTGAGAGCAAAAGCAATTCGTATCGGATATAAAGAAAGTGATGAGAATATCTTTCACGCTGAAATTTTATAGCCTACACTTCTTTCACAAAGTTTTAAAAGTACGTGTTTATAGTTAGTTAAGGCAGGACTTACGCAAATTGGGCAAAAAAGGAAAATGGAACTTAAAAAGCCGTTATTTCGGTGTCTCAACCTCCTTATCAGGGACTTTAAGAAGAAAAACGTAAGCCCTGGTAGGCATACGTTTTTACGTGCGATTTTCTTGACACCGATATTTTTAAAATGATATACTTAAACATATTTCCTGATGTCGTTTTTTAGAGAGGAGGAATTTGATTTGAAAGCGCGGAATGAACAGTTAGAGACAGACGTATCCGAAATTGAAGCAGATGAAAACCTCACACCACATCGTCCTGAGAACTTAGGGCGTCCCTCAGGTCTCCCGCCTCTGAAATTAGCTGAACTGTTGGCACAAGAACC
>JAGWBU010000009.1:2398-35785 GCA_021295735.1 Candidatus Poribacteria bacterium
CCACATCGTCCTGAGAACTTAGGGCGTCCCTCAGGTCTCCCGCCTCTGAAATTAGCTGAACTGTTGGCACAAGAACCAGAAAATACTGATTCAGAAGAAATAAACACTGGTCCAGCAGTAGGCAATGAAGTATGTTAACGTTATCTCGGTATGACCAGAATTATATTCCTGTGCATGGGGACGTAGTGGATATTAACTTCAGTCCTCAAATAGGAAGAGAAATCTGGGATTGGCGTCCTGCCCTTGTTCTCTCCTCATGGGATTTCAACCGCACGAAAAATGTAGCAATTATCTGTCCAATTACTCGGACCACAAAAGGAAGCCGCTTTGAGATTGAAATTCCGGAGGGATTAGAGGTACACGGTTTTATCCGAACAGATCAAGTCAAAAGTCTGGATTGGCAGGCAAGAAAAGCAATATTCTTGTGTGCAATGTCTAATGAAACGGTGGTTACAGTTTCCAATACAGTCCAAGCAATTATATGGGGAATTTAGCCGTTCGTATGGATAATTCCGAATTTGGAATGCCAAGGCCCCTTAAAAGTCATCTACTGGGTTTATGGATAGGTTTTTATAAGGAGAACATAACCAATGGCTCAAGAGAATAATCAAGACTATTATGTTTACGTTGGCACCTATACACATGGAGATAGCGAGGGCATTTACGTCTATCGCTTAGATAGTGAGACAGGTGCGTTAGAATATTCCAGTAAGGTAACAGGCGTAGAAAATCCTTCGTTTTTGGATATCCATCCAAGTGGTCGTTATCTTTATTCTGTAAATGAGATCGGTGAATTTGAAGGTAAAGCAAGCGGTGCCGTCACAGCGTTTTACATCCATGGGAGTACGGGAGAGATTAGTTTCCTAAACCAGCGAGCCACTGGAGGCGGCGCACCTTGCCATGTAAGTGTAGACGCTACCGGTAAATATCTGCTTGTGGCAAATTACGGTGGTGGAAGTGTTGCTGCATTACCAATAGGGAAAGACGGTAGACTTGGTGAAGCATCTGATTTTGTGCAGCATCAAGGTTCCAGTGTCAACCCAGGGCGTCAATCGGAACCCCACGCGCATGCTATTATGATTGATGGCGACAACCGTTTTGCTTTTGCGCCTGACCTCGGGCTTGATAAAATCCTTATTTACCAGTTGGATTTGGAAGAAGGAAAACTGATCTCTAACACACAACCGTGGGCAAGGGTGCATCCGGGAGCAGGTCCACGCCATCTTGATTTTCATCCGAATGGCAAATATACTTATGTGATTAATGAATTGGATTCTACCTTCACCGCTTTTCGGTATGACGCTAACGCAGGCACACTAACTGAAATCCAAACAATTTCAACGCTTCCAGAAGACTTTGATGGTACCAGCCATTGTGCAGATGTCCACGTTCATCCCTCTGGCAAATTCCTTTATGGCTCAAATCGTGGGCATGATAGCATTGTTATCTGCGCAATTGATGAAGAAACTGGAATGTTGAGTTACATAGGTTGTGAATCAACGCAAGGACAAACACCTCGAAACTTTGGTTTAAATCCTGCGGGGACTTTCCTCTTAGCTGCCAATCAACAGACAAATAACATTGTCACGTTCGCTGTTAATGCTGATACCGGTGAATTGACTGAAACAGGAAACGTTGCAGAAGTGCCAAATCCGGTCTGCTTAAAAATGCTTGCATGTAGTTAATAACATAAAAAACGGGCGGAAATTTATTATATCCGCCCGTTTTTTTCGAGTGTGCTGTTCCACAGTTCGTTTTACGCAAACAACATTTACCTTTTTTGCCTCCGCTGTCTACGATGTTCTCCGAGTTTATCCCAAGGATAAATAAAGCAGCGATTTGCCCAGTCTTGATACAAACCATCTAACTCCTTCACCTTTTGCGGATGCTTGTCAGCGATATCGTTAATTTCTGTCCGTTCTGCTTGCAGATCGTAAAGTTCCCAATCCCCAGGAAATCTACAAACAAGTTTCATATCCCCTTGACGGACTGCGCAATTGCCTTCGTGCTCCCAAAAAAGGATGTCTTTCCCGTTGTCTTTATCATCAAAAATCGGGACTAAACTTGTTCCTTCCAACGGCAAAATCGGTTTGCTGTCGTGTTCTTCGGGATAGGTCGCACCAGATATCTCAAGGCATGTTGCCATTATATCAGGAAGTTGTCCGGGTTGATGTCGAAGTTCACCTGCTGAGTTGATGGCATCAGGCCAATGCGCTATGAGTGGCGTAGCGATTCCGCCTTCATGCACCCAGTGCTTGTATAAGCGGAAAGGTGTATTAGAAAGATTTGCCCACGGAACCCCATAACTTTGATAAGTAGTTTCGGGGCCAGGCATAATGCTCGGATCGTTCCCACGATAAACAGGTTTTCCATCAGAGGTTGTCTGCGTGCTGATAAGTGAACCGCCGTCGCGTTTCGCTGGCGGACCACCGAGTTCTTCCGCGCAACCACCGTTATCGGCTAAAAACAGGATGAGCGTGTTGTCTAATTGCCCTGTCTCTTCGAGCGTATTGATGATTCGTCCGATGCCTGCATCCATACGTGTGATTTGTGCAGCATAAACTTCCATCCTGCGTTGGTTCCACTCCTTATATTCTGCTTCGCTCCACGGTCGCTGTGACGGATCGCGGTCTGTCAATCGCCACGATTCATCCAAAATCTTCATCTCGCGCATTCGCGATAATCTTTCTTCCCGTAGTTCATCCCAACCTGCAGCAAAACGTCCGTTGTATTCCGCGATGTCCTCTTCGTGTGCATGCAAGGGCCAGTGTGGTGCGGTGTATGCCACATAAGTGAAGAATGGACTATCAGCTTTTTTATCGTGGTGTTTCTGAATAAAATTCACCGCTTCATCACTGACGGCATCAGTAAAGAAATATCCTTCTGGTAGGTCGTCGCTATCAAGCCGCGTATTATCTCGTGTTAAGGTATTTGGTTTCCAAAAGTTGGCTGCACCCGTAATAATTCCATAGTATTCGTCAAAACCGCGCTGACACGGCCAACTGTGTTTGGGGCCATCTGGGCCTGTATGTCGGGAAATATGCCATTTACCGCTCATATAAGTGCCATAGCCTTCCGAACGGACAGCATCTGCAATTGTGATACAGCGGTCATTCAGGTCGCCGCGATAGCCTTCTAAACCATCGTCCCCCATCATATGTCCTACACCAGTTTGATGTGGATGAAGACCGGTGAGCATTGAGGCACGGGAAGGACAACACCTCGCTGTATTGTAAAACTGTGTGAACCGAAGTCCGCCAGCGGCAAGACGGTCTAAATTCGGCGTATGAACTTCTCCACCATAACATCCTAAGTCTGAAAAGCCCATATCATCATTTAGGATAAGAACAATATTTGGTTTTCTGTTTTCACTCATAAAATAGATACCTCTTTTAAAGTAAGTTAAGATGAAATCAAATCTGCCTATATAAGAATATGTACTCCGCTCATCAGGACTTTAGCGAAATCTTGAAGAAGCAGTACTATTGTTTCCTGTGTTTAGTAGTAAGCGACTACCATCTTCACTGGCAAGTCGACTAAATAATTGTTTTGCGTCTGCGTAAGCCGTAACAGGGATTGTCCGTTGCTCTAATGTAAAAGTGAGGTGATAAAGAACTAAGTTTTTATGTTGGCTATACCGTCTTTTCATTGCCCCAAAACTTGTAGTCCGTTCAAAATCAGATGGCAGTACAGCAGTCCAACCATCTGGTAGGTGAATCTGAATTATTTTCTCAAGTTTCATAGGATAACTAAAATCAAGCGGGTAAGTTCGTTCTGCTGCAGCAACAATTTCCGCATAATCCGAAAATTCATCAATTGGTAACGGCAGAAGCATTTGGTTTTTTAAATGTATAACATATTTTTCTACATGGAAATTGATTGTTATTTCGATCGGTATGTCAAGATTGTCTAACTCAGAGATGACAACAGAATCCACGATAACGTTTGGAAATTGTTTGCTCAGTTCAGCTGCAAACGTATCTTTCCATTCAGCAGGAGGAATCTGCTGATATGTCCAACGTGCGTCAATATTGTATTGTCCGGTCATGTGAATGCGAATTTTTCCATGGGCATCTCCGTTTCTATTTAACCATAATTCCGTTGTAGACGCGAGTTTGTTGGACTCCGCTGGATAAATAGGTATATCCACAAAGGTCCCGTGTGTATCACCTATCAGTAGTCCTTTTCGTCCTTGGTCACTGGACGGCAAATCATCATAACTACAGGTACTTGAGGTCGGGTCCAGCCATACATAATTATCCTTGTCTTTAGGGATCGCTGCAATCATATGGTTAAACTGACTGATCGATGGCAAATCAATATCAATCCTTTCATACGGTGACATGCTGATCATGACTGGATACGCCCTTATGCCAACAAGGTCAAGCATTGAAATGAGCAACGTTGTTTTATCTTTACAATCGCCATACTGTTTCTGGAGGACTTCGGCGGCAGGAGAAGGTTGATATGCACTCTGTCCAAGTTCAATCCCAACGTAACGGATCTGTTTTGCGACAAAATAATATATTGCCCGAATCTTTGCCTCATCGGTTGTTAAATTTTCTGTAAGTTTTTCTACAGTTTTCTGTATGTGTTGGTCAGGCGCGTAACGACCTTTTGCAAGGTCTTTATACCATTTATAGACATCGTCCCACGACATAATGGAGGAAAAACTTAACCTCGGTGCAACGTCGTTGATGTGCGGCATACCTTCTTCCAACTTCAGCGCTGCCATCTTGCCAGATCGCCAAATATATAGAACAATTCCATTTTCCTCATAAGACACCTCTGGTTCAATTTCAAAGTTCTCAGTTTTCCATTGAATCTGCCAATCTTGCGGCATTCTGAGCGCGTAAGTCGTCTCAAGTGTAACTTCTGAGGATTGAAAATTATATCCACCCGTAATCCAAGTTTTGCTGCCTGTTACCGTTTCTAATTTGTCTTCAAGTGTTACTTGATATTCAATACAGACCCCCGGCGATAGTCCTACCATGGAAATTACTCGCCACATCATATCAGAATAAAGATTGTAAGATAATAGACCAGGTGGTGTTACATCGTTGAATGCTTCATCCGGTGGTGTAAGCACCGTGCCATCTGCAGCGATTGTCCGTGCAATGTTGACTCCGATATTTTGTGAATTCGGTTGGTATGGAATAGCAATATCCCCATATTTTTGAATACCTCTTTCGGTTAAAAGTTTAACTACCTGATGCGTGGTATAGCGCGACTGTCCAGTCGGCAAGACATCATGACTGAAATGGTTGAATAGAATAACGACATCAGCATTCGGATAATCGCTTGAAGTAGGCGCATTTGCAATGATTTGGGAAACGTCAGTATTTAGGATGGGAACAGGAGAAACTTTTACAGTTGGAGTCAGCGTAGGGGTCTGTTGTGAAAGTGCTTGCAACCGTGTCACAGCAAGTAGATTGTCTGGGTCAACTTCCAGTAACCGCTGATATTGAAGTTGTGCTTCAAAAAAACGTTGGTGATCCTCGTAGAATGACGCAAGTCGCTGCCTTGCCCAAATATCGTTTGGAAACAAGCGAATTGATTCACGCAGTTCTGCGATAGCATCACCGACTTCGCCCCGTTGCAGATGGATTAAACTCAAGTAATTATGTAAATTTTCGCATTCTGACTGTTTACAGTCTGGGTCAAGTGCTAATGCTTTACGGAGTTGTGCTTCGGCTTCATCAAGCCGATTTAATTGTTTATAGGCTAAACCAAGTTGGTTTAACGCATAAAGGTTATCTTTAGAAATTCTGAGGACTCGCTCATAGTATTGTGCTGCATTTTCATAATTATTCAGTTTTTCAAAAATGTATCCGACAGAGTTAAGCGCGACGATATGATTCGGTTCTAATACGAGAAAAGCAACAAACGCATCCCGTGCTTTTTCATATTCCTCAAGCTGGAGGTAAATTTCGGCTATTTTATATTGTGTTTCGGCTGAATTGGGGCGGATTTTTATAGCAGATTGGAAGGCAGTAAGTGCATCTTGTAGATGACCATGTTGCAGCGCGGTGTTTCCTACTTCAGTGTATTCGCTCCATTGACGGTTCCGCTCAATCAGTGGATCAACAATCACCGGTGAACTGGATTGTGTTTTGGGAAAAATGGTACAGCCACCAACGACAAAAAGGAGGGATAAAGCTAAAAACTGAAACCATCTATGAAACATTATCTTAATCCACGTTATCTTCTACAAGTTTCGGGTTTTTGATGTGTCGTTCCTTATCGCGGTCTGTTTTTTTCTGCATTGATTTTTTGAATGCTTCTTCAAGCTGAATGCCTGTTTGATTTGCCAAACAGATGAGGACAAACAGAATATCTGCCATTTCTTCTGCCAGGTCTAAATCTTTCTCATTCTCCTTAAAACTCTGATCCCCGTATTGACGTGCCATTATCCTGGCTAACTCGCCAACCTCTTCCATTAAAATAGCCGTATTGGTTAATTCTGAAAAATAACGTACACCGAAGGTGTTAACCCAGTCGTCTACAATTTGTTGGCAATTTTCGAGTGTCAAATCCATCAAGTTGTCCATTTCATTCATAGCATCTGTGATATTATAGCAGTATTCGCAACAGAAGTAAACTATTTTCCCTTTCAATTCGTTTGGTGACATAGCTTTAGGATAGAAGAGTACGGCGCGTTTTCCACTGTAGGGGCGGGTCTCTGTGCCCGCTTGTTGTTTGGAAACATCAATTATGGCGAGGCACAGAGACCTCGCCCTACAATAAAATGTAATGTGCTCTCCGTAAATTGAATCTTTGTGCTTAAATAATCACACAACTCAAGCCAAGCAAATATCTTGATTTTTTTGAAAATTTGGTTTATAATTCACTATAAATCTTAATTGAATTAAGGAACTTCACATGGGAATTACAGATAAAGAGATACAATTTTATGAAACGAACGGTTATCTTCTAAAAAAAGGACTCGTTTCCTCAGAAGACATAACGGAAATTATGGTAGAAATTGACGATATTCATAACCGTATGGCTGAAAAACCGACTGAGGGTATAGGGATTTCGTGGGAAGTATATGATGATCCTGATCATCCCCCGCTTATCAAGCAGTTAATGCATAGTGAGTTAGTGAGCCCTACGCTTAATAAAATCCTCCGTTCCGATGCGGTACTTGATGTGCTGGAGGCAATGATGGGCCCTGATATTTCACTGTATCATAGCAAATTGCTGCCGAAGGCTGGCGGTGACGGCACGGCTATACCATGGCACCAAGATTATGCCTATTGGAAAAATGATAACAACAAACCTGTGATGATTAATTGTCAATTGGCCATCAACGAGGCAAACCTTGAAAATGGGTGTATTCAGTTTGTACCGGGAAGCCATAATTGGGGTTTGCAGGAGCATGAACGCAAACAGCAGACGTTTGGTGTATTTTTACCCGGACATTATCAGGAACGCGAGGATGCTGTTGCTGTGGAAATGGAACCCGGGGACGGTATCTTTTTTAATGCCCTTATCATTCACGGTTCAGCACCAAACAAGTCGAAAAATGACAGGTTGATGAACACCTTTGCTTATAATGTTACCGGAAATGGCACATCGCAATCTCGAGAAGTATTGCGTGGCAAGGAATTTAACTCATGAGAAGCATAGGTTGTGCTTGGATTTTTCTCTGTTTTTTCTTTACTACTGTTATTACAGGTTGCGACATTGATGAACCAGGAAATAAGAATTTTGCCCCGGTAATTTCAGTCTTTGAAGCAGAATCAGAGATAGTTCCTCCAGGAGAACAAGTCTCTATCCGACTACAAGCCAATGACCTTGAAAATGATATATTGACATACACATGGTCCGCTGCTTACGGAGAAATAGAAGGTAGTGCCTCAGGGGCAATCTGGACAGCACCTGAAACTGAGCGCAAATATCAGATTAAGGTTGCAGTGAGCGATGGTGAAAAGACCACAACAAGCACACTTGATATCCATGTATGGCGGATTAGACCAGGTAACTATTATCCTTTAGCAGTAGGAAATATCTGGCGATACCGTGATGCAGAAGGCACCCAAATTATCTTTGAAATCATAGATACTATACAGATTCAGCTAAAAGGCGGAGAAACTGTTGAGAGTTTTGTCCTTCAAAAATCCAACACAGCAGAAGGTTTGGAGAACATTGTTGATTATTCTTACCTGGGAAATACTATTGACGAAGAAGGTAAGGTTTCAGCCGTTGTTCAGCATGCCACAAATGTCACTCCCGGCTCAGAGGATACAATGATGTTTGTCCCATTTCTGCCTTTATACAAATTTCCACTCATTCCGGGTCAGAAATGGAGCGTCAATTTTGAGGCAAAATTAGTTCCTGAACTTTTTCCAATAGATAGAGGCATTGATGAATTTGAGGTGCTTTCTGAGGAAACCGTCACCGTACCTGCTGGGACCTTTGAGAACGTATTTCAGGTTCAAGAATCATTTCATTGGGTATACGATCCTGTCGTCCTAAATTTTTCCCTTGACATTACCGTTGTCCAAAAATGGGTTGCACCAGATGTTGGTATTATAAAATTTACGCAATCTCAAACACGGGATGGCGTAACAGTCGAAACGGAACTTGAACTTGAATCCTATGAACTCGTTAATAATTAAGGTTAGAGAAAAGGATCTAAGAATTGAAAAACGCAACAAAAAGCCTGGAGATTTTAACCACGACGGTAGGTTCTTATCCGATTCCAGCTTGGCTTCACTCAATGCCTACGGAACAAGCGCTGATTGATGCAACGCGCGTAGTCGTAGATATTCAGCGGCAACACGGTATTGATTTGCCTACTGATGGGGAATTATACCGCTTTGATGTGAACCATCCTGAAACGAACGGTATGATTGACTATTTTATCCGCCCACTTTCAGGTATCCGAGCAGAGGCAGGTCGTCAGGAATGGAATGAGTTTAGACAGATGCATACCATGGCGTTTCGGGCAAAACCTGCCGGTGTTGTTGAGAGTGCATTAGGAGAAGGAACGTTAAACCTTGTTTCCGATTGTGAACGTGCTGTCGGTGTTGCAGGCACGGACATAAAATTTACAGTGACAAGTCCTTATATGCTTGCACGAACACTATTGGACAAACACTACGGTGACTTTGACACGTTACTTACTGCATTGGCAGAAGTATTGTCTGCGCAGGTGCGGGAACTGGATTGTGCTTGCCTGCAAATTGATGAAGCAAATATACCGGGGAACCCTCAAGACGGGCCCCGTGCAGCTGAGGCGATAAATATAGTGCTTGATGCTTTTGACGGAGAGAAGGCTGTTCATTTCTGCTTTGGCAACTACGGAGGGCAAGTTATTCAAAAAGGGAGTTGGAGTTCCCTGATTGACTTTTTGAATATGCTTAGGTGTGACCATCTCGTTTTGGAATTGGCACATCGTCCTGATGCGGATCTTGAGGCACTCAAGGAAGTTTCTTCAGAGATTCGCCTCGGTATTGGCGTGATTGATGTGAAAGTTAACCCGGTTGAGACACCTGATGATGTTGCATCAAACATAGAAAAAGCAGAAAAGATGTTGGGAGCAGGACGTGTTGGTTGGGTGCATCCGGACTGTGGATTCTGGATGCTTCAACGTTCTGTGGTTGACCGAAAAATAGAAGCACTCGTGAAAGGCAGAGATAAATACCTCGCAATCGAATAATAAAATATAGATATTAGAGAACATGATTTTCCAAAATTTGATCAAGGAACCTGCCATAGTAGGTATGTGTGTCCTTTCAAACAAGAGTGCTTTTTAAGCAATGTGTTTGGTGGTGTGTGCTTAGAGACACGCACCCCTTTATTTTTTAGATAAAAAAGTAATACCAAATTAATTTGATTCATCGTCTTCACATACCGCTCCAGCGGAGCGGAAGAGTGGAAGGAATACATGTTTGAATTTCATCCATCAGGATTAAAAAGGTATCAAAATATTGCCGGTATCGCTGGTGGCATAGGATTTGTACTCGGAACGGTTATCCCTGGCGTAGCGATACTCACACATAATTGGCACTGCCCATTTGGAGATGGTATGCTTCAAACCACTGGTTTCTTGGCAATCACAGGATTCAGCAGTGCAATTGTCCTGGGCAACCTTGTTGCCTTTTTACTGGTTGGGATTGCCAGATATCAGCACGGTTCACGTAAATCATCTCACAGAAAAGGAGACTCGGATGGGAATTGAAATTTTCGGTCTTGACATCTTGTATATTATCCTGCTTATGGGTGTGGGGATGTTTGCGGGCTTTGTCAACACTGTTGCTTTCGGTGGTTCACTATTAACACTTCCAGCCTTAGTCTTTGTGATGGAAGCTATTGGTGTTCCGAACCTACCTGCTGGTACTAACGTAACAAGCACAGCCAATGGAACTAATAGGGTAGCAATTATCTTTCAAAACTTTAGCGCTATTTTGGGGTTTCGCCGCAAAGGTGTATCAGATTTTCGACACGCAATTGCACTTACAATACCAGCAGTTGTAGGAGCGAGTATTGGGGCGTTCATAGGAACCGAAATATCCGATAAGGCATTTAAGCCGATTCTTGCTGTTGTAATGGTTACAATGCTCCTTTTAACCCTGTTTAATCCGACTGAGCGACTACAAGGGAAATTTAATCCGAGTGGTACACAACATAAAATAATTACGACTGTCGCTCTCTTTTTTGTTGGAATATATGGCGGGTTTATCCAAGCAGGTGTAGGATTGTTGGTTATAGCTACCTTGCGGATTCTTGATGGCGGTGATCTGGTCATTACCAACGCGCTCAAGGTGTTTATAATTTTCTTTTACACAATCATCGCTTTAGCTATTTTTGTTAGCAAGGGACAGGTCAATTGGGTTTTAGGCCTGACCTTAGCGGTTGGAAACGCCACAGGAGCATGGATCGGTAGCCATTTGGCAGTAAAGATGGGCGACAAATGGATTAAAGTGGTATTAGTTGTTGCCGTGATTGGTTCTGTGATAAAACTGCTATGGGATACCTTTTAGGAGTGTTCGCTCGTTTTAATATAATTCTACCTATATCCAAACAAAACAGCAAATCAAGCTAAGGCTGGCTTTCTGTGGGAAGGTGAAAAGACTCTAATCGGTTAGCAATTAATTCTGTGCTTGATATCGTTGAGGCCTCTTGTAAGAGATTCAAAAGCTGCTGAGGTATGTCTGCCTGTTCGCAAACAATTTTGAGATTCTGTGACTTCAATTTCGACAGCGCTGTAAGTTTTTCCTTATCGGGTTTTACTATAACGCACCCATCCGCCCATCCAAGTTCCTTTAGAATAATATCGTTCCAATTGTAATTACCATCAAAAACCGTGATAATAGGTTGTGATAATTTTAGTAGGTGTATTTTAGCGTTCTGAATCGCGGTGCCTAAAGTCAAAAAAGCATGATGTTGTGTTGTAGCAATACGTATGAGCGATAGATTCCACAATACTACCGGTTTTTTGAGGCGTTGAGCAAGTGTGATTAACCGAAGCAGCCGTCTCCAATCAGCAGGTTGTTCAAGACTTTCGGTATTCCCTTTTAACAAAACGACCTTAACTTTTTTTAAATCCGCGAAACCCGCAAATTCAAAAATTCCTTGTCCGCCTGCTCTATCTCCGTAGAGTTGAATTGTCTTTTCAAACGGAGGATGTTCGGAATTAAAATTAAGTGATGACATTGCTTGTCTACTATAAAAAAAGCAGGGAAGAGCTGATACGCATCTTCCCTGCCTGAATGAATAATTGAAATTACTTACTCGCCGCTACGTCCACCGATTGCGTTAATAGCAAACCATCCGATACCAGCAGCAACTGTTGTGATAAAAACAAGGGCGCGTTTAGTTGAAGAAACTTCTTCATGCACACCCTTTGCGTCCTCTATCATCATTTTCAGTTCGTTGATAGCTTTTTGATTTGTTTCAATCTGTGTCAACGCGGTTTTCACGTCCTCTTGAATACTTTTGTGATGCTCTTGCGTTCCTTTCAACTCCTTTTGGAGAGCAGTGAGCATTTCGTTTGAAGATTCAAGGTGACCGTGTAAATCTTCTAATTGCTTTTGAATAGCATTCCTGCTATTTCTGACGACTTTAGTAACATCAGCAGCAGCATCTTTATTTGCTTTCTTGACTGCGTCAATCACTTTTTCTTGGGATTTCTGGCTGGTTTCAAGTGCTTTAATTTGTTTTTGGAGCTTCGTCATGCTCTCACTTAAACTCTTAATCTCAGCCATTAATTTTTCCCGAGTTGCTTCAGATTCAGCGAGTTCAGTACGTAATTTCTCTAACTCTTCTGTTTGTTTAGCAAGATCTCCCTCAGCCATTTCTACAACGTCTTTAGCCATAGCTAAAGGAATACGCAGTTTTTCACCAGGATAGATCAAATGCGGATTAGTAAAATCGTTATATTTACTAAGCTCTCTCCATTGGAGAGGATCTTTCAAATGTTCCTGGCAGAGATCCCAAAGAGTGTCCCCTTTTTCAATGGTGATTAGCATGGTATCATCATCGCCTTCGTGCGGTGTGATCCTTGCCGAGGCAGATAAAGCATATATACCACTGAGTGCTACGCAGATATAGAGAATCAGTGCTAACTTTAGCGTGGATTTTATTATCTTCATCAGTATTCTCCTCTTAAGTGCTAAAATTCATAGGATACGGAAACATAGTGATTGCTTCCGGCCCCATTAATTTCCCTTGCCATACCATCTTGAATGGCGTAGTCAAGCTGCAATCCAGCAATGTTGACACCAAATCCACCGAATAGGTTCTGAACGTCACGTGATGCTCTGATACCAGCGCGTAGAGAAAATTCGGTTGACCTATTAGTGAAAATCGTATATTCAACACCGCTACGCATGCTAAACGCACTCTCATCAAGGTTAACAAATTCTTGTTCAATATCTGCTGAGAATGTGACGACATTACCCATATATAGATCGTAAGCTACACCAACATCAACAACCATCGGCACGGTGCCTTCTCCAAGAGAAGCGCCGAGGTATTTAGCGACAATACCGTAATGGAATGTTGGAACCTGTATATGTCCCTCATGCGCTTCATTTGAATGTGCGTGAAGGGCTTGTCCCATCATTTTTTCGGCAATATCTATGTGGAGTGCGTGTCCCATGATTCCGATATCTACACCACCGAAACCGCTTTGGTTTTCAACACTATCCACGCCGAAATTATCCATTAACATTCGACCTGTTAAACCGATATTGAAGTGTCCGACGGCAATGCCGTAAGAGAGAGAGTAAGCATTTGAACTGTAGTCAGATTTACCCCCATACTCACCTTGTGCGTCATACAAATCATAATCAGATACACCAAAATTTGTAGCTGCTAACCCAATAGACCCATAAGTTCCAAGCGCTTTTGTTAAAGCGATAAAATTGTGGCTTCTATCAAGAGACAGTCTCTGTGTAGAAAAATTAAGGCTTAAATCTGCCGCTGAACCGAGACCTGCTGGATTCCAGACAGTGGCTGTGGCATCTTCTGCAATTGCTGTGAAAGCACCGCCTAAGCCAATTGAGCGGGCACCTGCACCGAGACGTAAATGGGGCATAGCGTTAACTTCACCCTCAGCAAAACAGACAGGCGACACAGCAAGTATAAGAAGTAAAACGGGTATTACACCGCATAGCAATCTTTGCTTTGTGATAGACATTTATGTCCTCCTTCGTAGTCGCACCATCGGAAATTGGGAACAATACCCAATTTCCGATTTGCGGACTATCGTTTACTTAGCGCGTCAGAGCGAGCTTAAGAATGGCGTATTCTGGCTCGAAACCATCTGTTACTTCTATCTGACAGTAATAGATGCCGCGAGCTAAGTCTTCGCCACCGCTGGTTTTTCCGTCCCAACCGATTCCGTTATTGCCAGTATAATCTCCAGCATTCATAACCACGTTATCCCGTAGGACTCGAACTGGTCGGAGCGTAGCGTCATAAATGACAATACGAACCGTGGACATTCTGTTAAGTCCAAAGGAAATCCGTGTGTTATCCTTGAACGGATTGGGGAAGTTAAACGGTTTCATCAATATAGGTGCATCCGTATACTCAACGAAGAAACTGAACTGGTATACAGCTGTGTTAGCTTCGCGAGCTCCATCGCTTTCTTCAGAGACATTGCCCTGTTTTTGCGCGTTGTCGGATACCTCCAGTTTAACCACATGTTCACCAGGGGCAAGTCGATCAGTAAAGACAGGAGCCGCAGGTGTATAAACAACCTGTGTAGCTGACTTCTGCTTATCCGTGAGGTTAATCGGAGTCACTAAGGTTCCTCCACCCCATTTCGGTGCTTCTATAACAAGCTTGATAGAATCGACATTCACACCTGTTTCAGCATCGGCAAAAGTGATTGAGATGGTTGGTCTCGCTTCTTCGTCGTGCTTATACATCAGGCGTGCACCGTTCTGAGGTGAAGACGTTGTGATGATTGGTGCAGCGGTATCAAAATCAACTGTAAATACACCGCTACTTGTAGAGGAATTACCAAACGCATCTGTCGCACGAACTTCAATCGAGTAAGTACCCTCAGAAAGGGGTGCTTCAGGATGGAAGTCTAAGCGGGTGATACCTGCATTGGTTCTATCCTCATCGTCATCTGTAGTGTCACCTTTCACCTCTTCACCATTACTATCCATTACGACGATAGCCATTTCTTCAACACCTGAGTCGTCGGTGGCACTCGCCGAAATAACCGGGAGTCCCGCATGAATAGTCCCAGCAGGAGTGATTGTGGAAATTATCGGAGGAGATTGATCTACCTCCAACGTGAATTGCCAACTAAACTCTCGTGTTCCACCTTCACTGGCCACTATGAGTTTAATGCTATGTTTTCCTGGTGTAAAGCTTTCTATAACCTCAAACTTGTTTTCAGCTCGTTCAACAGGATAAGAATTAGCTGGAAGTTGACCATCAATAATGTACTTCACACTTGATAAAGCAGATTCATCATCAGTGATCACAGCAGCGATGGTTATCGCAAAGTTTTCATCTAAGGTATTCTGCTTATTCAGTTGAACAACGCCAGATGGCGACACTTCTGAAATGACAGGAGCCGTTGAATCCAACTTCACATTAAAGACAACAGTTGCCTGTGCTGTTTTTTTATTTTTATCAGTGACTTCAACAAAGACGACATGTTCACCGGTACCCAACGATGGATCAGGCGTATAAGTGAACTGATTTTCATCTTCGCTTACTTCTGGTTTAGCAACTTCACCGTTGACAGTAAATATTACCTCAACAACATCGGCCATACCAGAAAATTCACCTCTGATAACAGGTCCACCGTGATCGTAGGTTTGACCTGGAGCAGGTGAAAGAATCGCTACTGCCGGACCAGGAATATCAACTGTGAAAACAGCGGATGTTTCTGCGGTTTCACCGTTTGCATCCGTGACTTTAACAGTAACCGTATGTTCACCATGACCAAGCGCATCAGCAAGCGTATGGCTGAATTGGTTACCATCTACCTCTGCCTCTACATCATTAGTGCCAACGGTGAGTTTTACCTCAACATCGCCAACACCAATAAATTCACCAGTAATAGCTGGCATACCATGAGTATAGGTGTGACCAGCAGCAGGTGAAAGAAGCATAACTGAAGCCATTGGGAATTCCACTGTGAAGATTGCAGTTGCTTGGGCAGTTTTGCCATTCGCATCTGTAACTTCAACAGCAACCGTATGTTCACCTTCACCTATTCCTTGTTCAGGCGTATAAGTGAAACCGTTGTCTGCTACTTCTGCCTTGGCTTCTTTTTCATCTACAGTAAGAGACACTGTAACATCGCCAACACCAGTAAATTCACCTCTGACTACCGGCATATCATGGTTATACATTTGACCCGCACTTGGCGAATTAATCGCTACTGACGGACCAGGTATCTCAACTGAGAAGATAACCGTCGCTTCAGCAGTCTTACCATTCGCATCTTTTGCGGTAGCAACGATTGTGTATTCACCATCACCTAAAGCAGTAGCAGGTGAATAAGTGCCATCATCATTCGCAGTTGCTGCTTTCTCATTTACCATGACTGATACTGTCACAGGTTCCGCTACACCAGATGATTCAACTGAAATAACTGGCATACCATGGTCATACATCTGACCCGCAGCTGGCGAAATAATCGCAACTGACGGTCCAGGTATATCCACCATGAAAGCAGTAGATGTCTGGGCAGTTCTGCCGTTAGCATCTGTGACTTCAACAACAACCATGTGTTCACCATCACTCAGCGCAACCGCTGGTGTATAAGTGAATTCGTTGTTGTCATTCACATCTGCCTCAACAGCTGCACCATCAATGGAGAGTGAAACTACCACCGGTGCTGCACCAGAGAAATTACCTTGTATAATCGGCATACCATGGTCATAGACTTGACCCGCAGCTGGTGTTACAACAGCAACTGTCGGCACTGGTAATCTTACTGAAAAGATTACAGTGGCAGTCGAAGTCTTTCCATTCGTATCCATGGTTTGTGCAACGATCGTATATTCACCATCATCTAAAGACGGATCCGGCGTGTAGGTAAATTTGTTACCTTCAACCGTTGCTTCGGCGGCTTCACCGTTAATAGCGAGCGTTAACTCAACATCAGTTTCGCCTCCGAATTCACCTCGGACAACCGGACTACCGTGTTCATATTCCTGACCAGCAGCGGGTGAAAGTATCGCAACTGTCGGACCCGGTATATCTACCATGAACATAGTAGATGTCTGAGCGGTTCTACCGTTGGCATCCGTAATTTCAACAGCAACTGTATGTTCACCATCACTTAATGCACCTGCAGGTGTGTATGAGAATTCATCATTTTCATTCACACTTGCCATGACAGCTATACCGTCAACTGAGAGATTAACCGCCACAGGATTCGCGCCTGAGAAATCACCTGTGATAATCGGCATACCATGCTCATATACTTGACCAGCTGTAGGTGTTTGAATAGAGACTTTTGGAACCGGTAGCCTTATTGTGAAGATAGCTGTTGCTTTCGCCATTTTACCGTTAGCATCAGTTACTTCAGCAACGAGCGTGTATTCACCATCATCTAACGCATCAGTAGGCGTATAGGTAAACATGCTATCACCGGCTGCTGTGACAGCTGCACCGTTAAGGGTAAGACTTAGTGATACTGGAGCAGCAACACCTGAGAACTCACCATGAATAACCGGTCTGCTGATATCATACATTTGCCCTGCATCAGGCACATGGATCATAACTGCCGGCCCCGGTATATTTACCGTGAAATCAGTTGATGTTTCAGCAGTTCTACCGTTTGCATCTGTGACAACAACAGTAACCACGTGTGTACCATCACTCAGCGCTTCTATCGGTGTGTAGGTGAATTGGTTATTGTCACTACCGACTAACTCAATAGCTTCACCATTATCAATAGAGAGTGCAACCGCTATAGGAGTATGATCAGCACCTGAAAAATCACCAGCGATAATCGGTTTGCCGTGATCATAGACTTGACCTGCAGCAGGTGTAGTAATTGTGGCTGTCGGAACTGGTAATTCTACTGTAAAGGTTAGAGATGTTTCAGCAGTTAGACCGCTACCATCTGTAACTTCAACAGCGACTGTGTAGTCTCCGTCACCTAACGCTTCGGTAGGCATATAAGTGAAGTTATTTTCATCTACTTCTGCAGTCATATCTGCATCGTTAATGGTAAACTTCGTAATGCTAACATCACCACCGCCGGTAAAGAAACCGGTGATTTCTGCCGGACTGTGATCAAAGTTCTGCCCGGAAGCGGGTGCGGTAATAATAACAATCGGATCTTCACCTTCAACAGCAAACGTTACTGCCTGTGTGCCTACGTTGCCAAGTCTATCTGAAACTTGGACTGTGAACATATAGGCGCCACCAGCAAGTTTGTCTGTGCGAGTATAGACGACAGAGTCTATATCCTGCTCAACCATACTCTGATCAACAGGAATAGGAACTGCGTCCTGAACAACTTCTTCCGGACGGAGGCGATCTAATAAAACCTCAGCTGTATCCGCCATACTTACACCGCTACCCGATGGTTTAGTTGGATCAGTATCTCTTTCTGGATTCAGATCTATGAAACTTGCGAGGAGCGTTGGTAAGTCATTAACTGTAACCCCTTCCGTAGGTGTTTCAATAGTGATCGTTGGACCGGTGTTGTCCAAGTTAATCATCGCTAACGGGAAGGTCAAAAAACCGTTCCGTTTGGTTATGCGTCCGAGCGGTGTATACCATCCGTCCGCTAATTCTGAAAGTTTATCTGCCATCAGTGAGAAAGCGTTCTCAGCATCACTGCCAGCAGTAAATGTTACTTCATGTCCATCAACGAGAACACCTGTAAGGTCTCCAACTGCTAATGAACCGTTATTAACATTGAAACTCACAGCAATTGATTCTTTGAGAGGGAACCTGCCTTGAAGTACTCCAACAGTTTCTTGGAGTACGTGCCTGTCTGGCGATTCACCATCCACTGCCGTTACAGTCAGGTCAGTAATGTCACTTAAACGGATGTTTAGAACATGAACGGTGATAACTGGTGAAGGCATATCACCTTGCACCTGTACATTACCGAATTCATCAGCAACGAGCGCATGATACATATATGGACCATTTGCAAGAAGACCAACATCAATTGTAATGCTTCCTTCTTCAAGACTACCATCTGTTTCAGTCACTGTTCCATCAGGAGCAGTTTGAACCAGAACAGTCTTTCCTCCGACATAAGTGTTCGGATCAGCAGTCGGTTCAATGGTAAACGTAACATCCGTTGGATACAGAGCTGGATCATCAGCGATTAAACTGACAGTGTAGCTACCATCTTCATCCGCAGCAATAGAACCTGCTACATCGGCAACATCAGTGATGTTTGTCGGACCGAGTGGCGGCACATCATCAACATTGTCTAATGAGAAGAAAGCTTCCACACCATCACGATCGTGATATTCACGACCATCGCGCGGTGGTTCTTCACGTTGATTCATGTTCTGAGGTGTAAGCGAAATTGCACGCACCTCATACTGGTTATACTCGCGTGTATCTTTGGAAGCATCGCGTTCAGCAGCATCATCACGTTTAATTGTATCATCCAGTTTGATGGTTTCATCCGGTTTGTCGGTGCCTTCCAGTGCCAAATGACGGGTATCCGCTCTAACAGACCATTTCTGATAGCCTGCAGGGATTCCAGGAATTCCTACTTCCGATTCCCCACCAGACACAGTGCCTGCCTGCGTGATTCCGACAAGACCTCCAACGATACCTGCCAAATCGGATTCATCAACCATAACAGGTGGTTCAACGGTTCCAGTAATACGTTCCCAAGTTGTATCACCTCGACGGCTTACCTCAAACCGAACACCTTCTGTTAGTGGTGAAGTCATACCGTAGGTATACGCTGTGAAAAGGAGGTCCCCTTGCGGTGCGCCGCTGTCAGGATTCGTTTCCGTTTCCGGATTCAAATTTTCAACAGTGATAGCTATCACACCTGGATCGTGTCTGTAGGAGTTCATAACATTCACTGTGGTTTTGTTTTCAACAGTGTCTATTATTTCACCACTTTCGGCACGATCATGGGTCTGATCATTCATGTCCGCGTCATAAGCCAGAGCGTGGACTTGGAACGTAAAGACTCCACCTTTTGGATTCTCAAATAATTCCTCTGAATTTTCGATATAACTGTCTTCAATATATCTATCATTGTAGACCAATTCGTCAGCATCCATGAGTGTGCCAACATCAATCGTTACAGTAAAGACACCGCTACCTTCGGCAGTTTCGGTGATGTCTCCGATAATAGCATCTTCAGGAAGAGTTGTTAGTAACTTCACCGATGCATAGGTTTTACGTGCGGCTGTTGGTGTAATGGTGAATGTAACGACAGGAGAGTTGACTTCCGGATCGTATTTATCAACGAGACCACCAACTGTGTAAGTTCCGTCACCATTGTCTATAAAGACACTGGTATCCTCATACGCGTCAGTCATTGTTGCGACAATGTTCGTTGGACCGAGCGGACCAACGTCATCAACGTTGTCTAACGAGAATTTCTCGGTAAACATGTCACCTTCAGCGACTCCATCTGCATCGTCACCATCACTGGTAACTGGGTATGCACGCACCATATAGCGGTTGCCATCCAGGTCCACATACGTCATTCCCCCAGCATGCGCAGCATCGAGATTCTCTTTAGTGATGCTGTCTGGCAAACCCAAAGCAACGGTATCTAAATCAAGAGACCATTGGATGTAGCTGCTGGTGTCATGAATATGTAACATATCGTCTTTATAGACATCTGCTAAAGTGTTACCTTTAAACATAACAGCGGTTATCTTATCGCCATCAATGCCATGTTCAGGTTCAGTCATTACTTCAACAGTGCCAACATCTGTCCACGTTTCGCCATCCATACTGACATCAACACGAATAGAGTTAGTTGCTGGAACTGTCCGACGTGCAGCATATCCGGTAAGCATGATATTGCCTCTCGGTGCGCCACTATCAGGACTCGTATCATCTATGATAGATGCATCATCAACCTCAACAACTAAGACCTTCGGATCAACTGGGAAAACGTCAGGATCAAGCGTGATCGAGAACGGATCTGATTCGCTTTTGAGTTGGAGACCGTTGGTTGTTACAGTACGCACCATTACGGTGTCGCCTGCCAAATCAGCAGGGGCACTCCAATCAATTGTAAGCGGATCTTCGGTAGCACCTTCACCTTCGACTAAATTAAGTTCGCCGATATTCTGCCAAGTGCCAGCCGCGTCCATATACTGGACCATGATAGTTCCTGGATGGACTGTGCGTTCATTGACTGTAACGGTTAGCGTTACATCTCTGGCATTCTCATAGATAGTACCGCTTTCATACGGGTCGTCATTATCATTAAGGTTGACATCACCCAAACTTGCCATGGTAACGCTCGCCCTATCATATTCAGGCGCAACGATTTTAAGATGCGTTGGAGCAACATGAGAACCGACATTAAAGAGTGTATCAATACCCATTGCACGTATCCCGAAATTACCTTCTAAGAGCTCTAAATTCTCACCTTGAATAGGCATCATCATGACACGTGTCGTATCATAGGTTATCGGTATCAAATTAAGGTCTTGAACTGCAGCACCTATTAAATCAACAAGCAACGCGCTTTGTTCCTCAGTAAGTTTTATTCCAAAGGGTTTCAAAAACGGATTTGCGAACTGTTGAACCAACTGGGCGTTTAACAGAGTTAACACATCATCCAATTCTAACGCCGCGGCCGCCTGTAGAGCCGGATCGGACTGTCCTTCCAACTGTTCTCTGACAATCTTCCAGATATCCGATGCTACCATAGAATTCTCAACCGTCAAACGCAACCACGTATCTGCCGGATCCGGTTTACCGTTTTCGTCCAATGGAATCATTTGATAAATAAGATACCCTTTACCCTCACCTACGTCAGAACTTGAACTTGTAATGTTCAAATAAGCAGCACCTGCGTTAGGAGACGTGGCAACCCAAGCACCTGCGGAATTCTGATAACCGGTAACGTTTTCTCCGAAGTTATGTTCACCGTCTCCAAACATAATGTCTGCTGCAGGAGCAGTGGTGTCCACCTCAAAGTCAACCATAATCCGATCCACAGGTTCGTTATTTGCATTATATACAACGGCTTCTAAGTTAGAAGCACCATCATAAATTGAATCAATATTAGCAAACCAAAATGAACCCGTTTCTATATCAACTTCTGGCACACTGAAGACAGAGGCTAACAACGGATCGAAATTTCCACCGCGATATACTACGCCATTTTCATCAGGTTTGCCTTCAAAGGGACTGGTCAACCTGTTGACATTGCGGAAGAACAGATTCTGGAGCTTATTGATTTCTCTTTGTGGAATTGCATTTGCAATCGCTGCACCTTCTATTGGTTCGCCAGCATAAGCAGCAGCAAGAAGCGGTATAACTTCAGGTAAATACTGAAGATCACGCATGGCCTTCCGTAAATCCGCATCAAATAATGCTTCAATGATACCACGTTCTGCCAATTGAAGGTTGCGCGGATCGGGCATTGACCAGTTTTCAATTATATATTTCTTATATACCTTTATGTCGTCTGCAGTAGACGTTCCAGCAGCAATTTGAATAAGCGCTTCAGGATTTATCACCTCTAACTTCACTGGATTGGTAAGTGTCACTTCAAAATAGTAAAAGACATTACCTTTCGGATAAATTCCGAATTCAAATTCCCAAACACCATCGCTATTTCGTTCCATAGGATGGGAATCAAAGTCCTCTCCGTCTACCGAATACCGGAGTACAACGCTTGAGAAGATTTCGGTATCTGAACCTGGCCATGCGGGTAGGTTCGCCGCTGCAAGCGATTCGTCCAATCGGAAGGTATAAGGAATAGTATCCTGTTGAAATTCAACTGGTGTAATCCTTTTACCCTCTACTGTCCGGCCATTAAGATTAAATTTAACATTTCCACCTTCAAGCACAGATGGAACGCGTACATAAACGTTCAGGTTATCACTTGTCAGGTATTTTTTAACGTCAAAATTGCCGGTGGAAATATCAGCAAAGTCTGAGATAACAAGACTGGGCGTAATAGCATTCCCAAAGTTCTCAAAATCTAACTGCGATCCCTTTCCTTCAGCAAAAACAGAAAAAGGTTGTTGAGAAGCTAAAATCTGTTTAATCACACCCTTGGGGAGAATCCCCTGCGGGATTTGCGCTAAAATAAAATCAACTACAGGCTCCACTAATGGGTCTGCATCTGATGCGGGTAATCCAGCTGCTTTAACAATTTCTCGAACAAAAGCTCTTCCAGAAACTCTGTTAAGTGAAAGACCACCAAGCCGTGACAGACCATTTAAGTTTGAAGGGGGAAGATCACCCGGATCAGGTGTAGTCGTGCCATCGCCCGGATCAGGTGTAGTCGTGCCATCACCCGGATCAGGTGTAGTCGTGCCATCACCCGGATCAGGTGTGGTTGTGCCATCACCCGGATCAGGTGTGGTTGTGCCATCACCCGGATCAGGTGTAGTCGTGCCATCACCCGGATCAGGTGTAGTCGTGCCATCACCCGGATCAGGTGTAGTCGTGCCATCACCTTCGATTATAGCCTTAAGTGCCTTTACTGCCTCTGTGTCCTGCAGCAAAGTCCGAACTTTTGGGGCCTCTAAAAGTGCTCGGATATCTTGGTCATTTGTGAGTAAACCTATTTGTTCGTCTGTCACATCCGGCGCAACCTGTCTTATCAGAACAGGAGTTGCCAGTACCAAATCCAACGCAGGACCAAGTCCACCGAGTGCAACAATGGTAGGATTCTGTAAAGTTGCAGGATCGCTCAGTGCTGTGAGAACTTGATCGACCAGATCCTTAAGATCCTCACGCAAAAGCGTATCGCTGTATTCATCATACACCTGTTGGGCTAAAGACGCGTCATCTTGCCCAAACACAGTGCCTGGAATTGAACTGTGAAATATACACAATGTAAAAATCAAAAAACAAACAAGTGTTCGTTTTTTCATTAACTTTTCCTCCTCGTTAAGTCTACGCGAAAACGAGACTAAATACTGAAGTTTTTAGAATGGGCAAGCAGAAACACGATAAAACGACAGGAGGTAGGTGTCTGCCCATCTAAATTAACATCCTACTACCAAGTATTAAATTTTTTCCGTATACGTAACTCAACCCTTAGGATATAGTATCATATATCCGTAATATCAAGTCAAAAGCAGGCAAAATTGGGCACCGAAGTTCTGTATTGACCAGCGGGGAATCTCTATGGAAGGTTCACATAACAGATTCGAGTGATTACGTAACATAAATTTATTGACTTAAAGTTTGATCATAATAGTAAGAACATCTGTTATTTTAACAAAAATGACAAATTAAGCAAGCATTTTAATCGGCACGCGGCGTTTAATTTTAGAAATTTGGTAAATTTCCCCGCCTATTTGTTTATCATCGATTAAATTGCAATCAGCATTTAATATAATACCATAATTTTAAAAGTATGTCAAATCAAATTGGGAACTTTTTACTTAAAATTTCGGGCATATTTGGACAAAAATTCAATTTCCGATTGACATAATACCAAAAAACGAATAAATTGTCAACAAAAAAGATTTCTGTTAAAGGAAAATCTATGTATGTTAACAATTTCTGAAAAGTCTCAACTCGACCAAAACGGTTTTCTGCTTTTGAAAGATGTGGTCTCTGTGTCCACAGTATCTCAACTCCGAGAACGCGCTTTGGAACTTGCCATAGCGGAACAAAAGACAGGTAAAAGCCATACCTATTTGCCAAACGGAACCGCACAACGTGTCTGGAATCTAATTGACAAAGGCGAGATATTTGAAGAGGCTATCCAACACCCTCAAATGCTCAATGCCATGGAATATCTACTCGGTTCAGACTGCACGCTGAGTTCATTCACAGTAAACATTCTTTACCCAGGCGCACCAGATGCGGGGCTACATATTGACTATCCGTTATCCGCACTTCCGACACCACGTCCCAATTTCCCTATGGTTGCAAATAGCGTCTGGTTTTTAGATGACTTTACAACTGAAAACGGGGCGACCAGCTGTGTGCCGGGTAGCCATCGAAGACTTGAAGCATTACCAGAAGGCGGCGTTGAATACGAAGACGAACAGCAAATTTGTGGCATCCAAGGTTCAGTACTAATTGTGAACGGTGCAGCTTGGCACGGTTCCTCCGAAAATAGAAGTGATACACCAAGAGTTGCGTTACTTGGTTTCTTCTGCCGTTCTATTTTAAAGCCTCAACAAGATCATCTGAAGATTGTATCGGATGAAGTCATTGAACGTGCAACGCCGACATTAAAACGTTTACTCGGTCTGAATTCATTACCAAGTCTTAACGCGTAAGAACGGTTTTCGACTATCGCTTGCACAGTTCCCTATTCTGCAGGCGCGCTATTCTACCCATTCTGTAAGCACGCTGTTTCAAAGTATCTGGATAATACCTTCTCAAATCTTACGGCGCAATCTTACTTTCTTCTGCCATAAGTATCCATTCAGGTTCAGATGTTTTTGGTGTAAGTTGATATCGTAAGCGTACTTTGAGAGTGTCGCCACTGTTAACTTTAAAATCAAACGTCCGCTTCTCATCAGGTTTAAGACGGTTTCGCCTTTTTTCAGAGATTAAAACCTGCTTTTTCTGATTCTGTGTCCCATTAGGCGCAAGGTGCATTACATCAAGAACGATGATACGTAATGTCCCACCCGGTAAGAGGTGGCCCGCTTTGTTCTGAAGGGTCACAGTCGCTTTCTTATCCGCAAATTCAATTTTAAGTGCTGCAGCATTTTTTAGCTGTGTGACGCTGCGGCTACCGCGCCACGTATGTTTCCTTCCAGTGATACTTTCGTAACTTGCTGTACTTTGTAACCGACTGACAAGCGGCATGTGGCATGTAGCACAACTCTTGTTTTCAGTCGCGAATTTACTCTTGAGAAAACTGGATACCTGATCGTGTTCAGGGACGCTCGGTTGTCCATGACACGTAGCGCAAAGTTTTGTCGATTCTTTATAGATAGGGTTAGTTACATTTGCATGAAAATTGGTCTCGGCACTTGCCGGAGGACCTTGCATCGCACCATCCGAATCGAGGTGGCACACAAGACATGAAACGCCAGAGTCACGTTGCACGTTACGCAATTTTGGCATTTTCCCAATACCTGTAACGAGGATTGGTTTTGGTGCATGGCACGGATCACAACTTTTTTCTCTGCCAGCAACCTGTTTTGCTGCTTCCTGATATATTTCGTCTACCCATGCTTGCGCGTGTATCGATTTTTCCCATTCACGCCAAATTGCTGGGTGGCAACTTTTACACTTGCCATCCTTAAACGCTTGATACATCTCCTTATGTTGATTCTCATCACTCTCTACATCGGATATAAAGTTTCCGAAGAATACTAAAACACTCAATCCTAATAGAGATAGACACAACCCCAAGATGCATCGTCGAAAATTTAAAGTATAACGCATCTCTGTTCCCTATATTGTATCAAGTAGTTTCAATGCTGCTTGCTCACCGCTGTGTATACAATCTGGAATACCGATGCCGTGGTACGCATTGCCTGCTAAGGCGAGACCGGGCAAGCCTTTCGCGAGTTCATCAATTTCACGGACAAGTTTTTGGTGTCCAACCAGATATTGTGCCATCGCTTGTGAATGTTCACTAACAAGAAAAAAAAGAGGTTCCTTTTTGATTCCAAGCAATTTCGATACATCCTTTAATGCAGAGGAAACTAAATCTATTTGTGTCCTATTTTTATTCACATTATTTGAAAAAGTGTTTCCGCCTATAAATACGCGTAATAGCACGGAGTTCATAGGCGCGCGTTTTTCAAATTTAACGCTGCTAAATGAACACCCAACGAGGTTAAGCTGTTCTGTGATGGGAACAACAAACCCCATCCCATTGAGCGGGTGAGAGATATCCTCACGACGGAAAGCTAAATTAACTGTTGCAGATGATGTATAAGGAATCGCAGAGAGTTTTTTGGCAAGCGGCGGTGCAACCTCAGACAAAATATTGCTTGTTCGTGGTGCGGGCAACGCAATGCAGAGTAAGTCTGATTCTAACACTTCGCCATTTTCAAGGCAAACGCGCCACCCCTTTTTATTTTCTTTTTCTTCAATAGTGCCTACACAGGATAAAAAACGGATACATTCCGCGAGTTTTGCGGCGAGTGTGTCTACCAACGTCTGCATCCCGTCTGCAAAAGATAAAAATAGACTATAACGTGCCCCGCTTGTCCCACGGCTTGCTTGGGTGGCTTTCCGTTTTTGTGTTAAGAGTGCTTTGATAATGCTGCCGTGTTCTTGTTCCATTTCCAAGAATCTTGGAAACGTCGCTTTGAGACTTAGATTTTCTGCATCCGAGGTGTAGATGCCGCCTATCATCGGTTGTGCCATCCGCTCAAACGCCTCGTTTCCGAGTCTGCGTCTAACGAAATCTGCAACCGATTCATCCTCTATATCGCTGCGACGTGGGATAAAAAGATCTAAGGCAATACGAAATTTACCCGGTAAACTGAAGATAGGGCTTTTTAAAAAAGGCCCGAACGATCCCGGTGCCATCATGTAAAAGCCCTCAGGTACAGACAACAGTTTTCCTTTACGGAGGACAAAACTCCGTCTTACCTTTGGGTTAGTGCCTATCAGTTTATCTGTAAGACCGAGCTCTTCACACAACGCTTTTGCCCACGGTTTTGTTGTGATGAAGGCATCAGGACCGTGCTCTATGATGAATCCATCTC
The DNA here is from genome assembly GCA_021295735.1 of Candidatus Poribacteria bacterium. Lineage (GTDB taxonomy): Bacteria > Poribacteria > WGA-4E > WGA-4E > WGA-3G > MSPOR6. The sequence continues at coordinate 29,671 of JAGWBU010000009.1, forward strand.
GGTGTTCCGTTTGAATAACACCGCCTACTCTGTTGCTTGCTTCAAGCAGACTAATCTCAAGAGGAATCTCCCTATTTTCTGCTTCGCGTTTCAGACGATAAGCAGCAGCTAAACCTGTGATTCCGCCGCCGATAACAATTGCACGTTTCTGCTCCTGCGCCATCAGAGTATTCCTTAGAATGCAAACAGGTTAGTACTTAAAACGTAATCCTACTTATCAGACTTTTCACACACAAAATCTGCTAACATATTAATGAATTTTGGATGGTCTCCAACAGTCCCAGCTCGAATAAAATCAATTCCGCATGCTTCCGCTGTTTCCTTTGCCTCCATATCTAAGTCATATAGAACCTCTACGTGGTCGCAAAGAAATCCGATGGGGGACGCTACGACAGTATCAACCCCTTCTTCTTTTTTGGCTTTAAGCCAATCGTTGATATCGGGCTGTGTCCATGGGATAGGGCTATTTTCGACCTCGCTCTGGTATGCTAAACTGAATTGTCTTTTGCCTATCTTTTGTGCCACAGCTTCAGCTGTTTTTTCAAATTGTTTTGAGTAAGGTGAGGTATCCGCTGCTTTTTGCGGAATTGCATGTGCCGTAAAAACCAGTTCGGCACGGTCTAACTTGTCACTGCATGCGGTTTTGATAATCTCAGCGATCGCGCCAACATATCCGTTATGGGTATACCATTGATCGAGATAGTCAATAGTCGGCTTTTCACCTTCAACTGCTTCAATGCCTTTCTTGACGGTCTGTTGGTACCATTCCCAGCTAACTTTGGCTCGGTGGGGTGCCATAATAATACCAAGCATTTTGCGATGTCCCTTTTGTGTCATTTCAGCGATGACTTCATTTAAATAAGGAGTCCAATGTCTGAATCCAGCATAAACAGGTAACGGTAAGTCACGCTGTTGCAATGCGTTTTGTAATGCTTTGGCTTGTTTGAAAGTCAATTCGTTAAACGGCGAAAAACCTCCTAATTTAACGTAATGGGTGGAGATGTCTTGGACGCGTTCTTTTTCAGATTCTGCTTCACCGGCAATTCCTTCAACAAAGCAGTATGCCTCACCGGGGCAGTTTTTGGTATCATATTTTTTACAGCATCCAGGGGTTGGACCACCGAATGCTACAAGTAAAACGCTATCGTATTTCATTTTGCCTCCTATGCCATATTGGCAAATTGTGCGGGCATAAAACTCGGATCAACAGCAATTGCTTGTGCAAATGCCTCACGAGCAAGTGTCTCATCAGAATTTGTGCGATGTGCTAAACCGATGGAAAAGTAGGCTTGCGCAAGTTCTGTGCCCTCAATTCCACAGACTAATGCCTTATAGATTGATTCCATACCGGGGGTGGGATCATCACCATTTCGGTAGGCAGAGAAAATGTAGTTGGACCCGCGCAAAAGGTGAGCTGGCGCATAATCGGGGTTCAATTCAAGTGCGACATTGAGTGCATTTTTTGCCGCAAAGAAAAAATCACCTTTCTCAAGTACGCTCGACACAGTACGAGATGTTTGTATGAGTAGGTTTGCGTATTCTGTCCATGCTTCTGGAAGATTGGAGTATTTTTCAGTTGCAACTTTCAAAATGGCGATGGCTAATCCCAAGTCATTTCCTTCTGCGACTTCTTCTGCAGTTTCGCGATATGCCGCAAAGTCTTGCAGTTCCTGTATCCGTTGGTCAAGCACTTCTGTATCTACTGCCGGAATTGCGGACGGTTTGAAGTGTTGCCATCCTGGTTCCGGGTCATCAATCAACCCACGATATACACGCAGAATAGCATAGCGAGGAGTTCCCCAGACTTCAGCAATATCGCGAATCCAGTTCGGCATGTTGGTTTCCATGTCAGTTAGCAATTCTGCTAAATACATGTCTTGTTCAACCCGTTTTCGGACTTCTGTTAAGAAATAGGATTCAATTTTGAGCAATAGGTCAATTTCGGCATCGTGTGCTAAAGGTCCGTGTCCGGGCAGCACATGATCTGGTGTGTATGTGCGTAGTTCTTGAATTGTATTTATCCAATCATGGTTTGCCATAAGTCCTTCATTCATTACGGGTTGTCCAAAAATAGGAAAACTACCTGTCATCACTGTATCACCAGAAACGATGCATCCCTCTGCTGGAATCCTGATGGCAGTCGCGTCATCTGTTTCTGCTTTTCCTAAATGAACGAGATGCAAAGGTTGATTACCTAAATCAAGTTCGGTTTCGTGGGTGAATGTCTGCTGTGGCAAAAATGGCGGATCGCCAAGGGTGAAACCACGAGAACGGAGAAAATCTTCTTGGCGCGGTGCTCTGTTCACCATAAAGTCCTTTGTCATCTCGCGTGCGACAACAGTTGCACCTTCTTGGCGAAAAATTATGTTCCCGTTTGTATGATCCCAATGATAATGCGTGTTAATTGCATAGAGAATCGGCTTATCTGTGATAGTTCGAATTGCTTTGAGAAGTCGTCTCCCCATCATCTGATTTACCTGCGTGTCAATTACCGCAACCCCGTTATCTCCTATTATAATAGAAGAGTTGACAATATTGCGAAACAGATATACTCGATCTGTCACCTTAACAAGTTGTCCATATTGACGTGGTGCGAAAGGGTTTTCTGAAATGTTTTGCATCAACTATCCTGATATGTTTTTGCGATATGGACGAAATGTTTGACGTTTTCAAATGGTGTATCTCTATGAAGTCCATGGCTAAGGTTTAAAATATGTCCTGTCTTTCCACCCTGTTTTATGCAAGTGCTTACTGCTTCTTGTATGTCAGCAAATGTGCCATCGCGAAGAATATCGTTATCAACGTTTCCCTGAAATGCTACGGAACCGCCTATTTCAGTTTTGGCTTTTTCAAGGTCTACACATTTTCCGATACTCAATACATCCGCTCCACTTTGGTGCATTAAATTAACGAAAGGACACTCTTTTGCAAAAAGGATTCCTGGTGCATCTGAATTGAGTTCAGCGAAAATCCGTTGATGATATGGAAGCGCGAAATTTTCATACATCTGCCGCGATAGCACATCCGCTATTGACTCAAAAAGCTGCACAATCTGAGTACCTTGACTGATCTGGTAATTCAGATAGTTAATCGTCATTTCAGTTAATTTATTTAACAATTGGTGTAGAAGTTCTGGTGCGTCTTCCATCATTTCAAAGACAGGAGTTGCTTTTTCCGATATGCCAGCACCTCTTTTCATCGGGCTTTCTCCTGCTATTAAAAAAAAGGCGAGTGTTAATGGGGCACCCGCAAAACCGATAAGCGGCAGTTCTCCATTCAACGTCTCACGCAGTGAACGAATTACTTGTCCAGTGAACTCTAATTGTAGGTGTGGATCATTCAGTGGTGTAAGTGCGTCTATCTGTGATTGTGTTCGTATCGGTGGGTTTAAAACTGGACCGGGTAAAAATCGGAAATAAGCACCCATCGGAGCAAGCGGTGTGAGAATGTCTTTATAAACAATTATAGCATCTACACCGATGCGCTTGGGAAGAAGTGAAATTTTTACTGCCCATTCTACATCTGTGTCCGACATCGGGGAGGGACAGGTTCGGAAGAGGCGTTCCAACGGAAGGTCAATTTTTTGTCGAATTTCCCGATAAAGGGGGTCCGATCTACCTGCTTGTCGCATCATCCATACAGGCACACGTCCCACCGGCAAATATCTTGACGCGCGCAGAAGTAAGTCATTTTTTAATTGTTGTTCCATATTAATAAGGAATAACTGCTTTACTTTACCGTGTTTTTAAGCGGGCAAGTTCCTCTCGGAGTCGTGAGGCTTCTGCTTCAGCTTTCTGTCGCGCCTCAGCTTCATGTTGGACACGCGTTTCAGCTTGTTCGGCACGCGTTTCAGCTCGTTCGGCACGCGCTGTCGCTGCGTCAGCAGGAGTCTGCAGCCATTTCCCCGCAACCGGCTCGTAAACCCCAAGCCCATCATTCAGTAAATGAAAATTCAGGTTTAATACCTCAGAACGCAATCCACCATCAACGTCTGGGGAAACTTCAATATAAGCATCCTCAACAAGTCGAAATCCCATCAAGGGTGTTGGTAAATAACGTCTATCAACATCATAGAGGAAGTACTCCGAAATTCCCATTGCAGCATAGTGCGCGACTTTCCCTCTAAATCATTTCGATAGGTGCGTTTGCTTGAAAACTCCATTACGAAATCAGGAGCCTTGCCTTCCTCCCATACCTTGTAGGTACGGCGGTCTTTCTGTCCTATCCCGAAAGAGACAAGAATATCGGGAAACACAGCAGTTCGAAGAGGGCCCTCAATGTCGTACATCATGATATTGCCGGAGATATAGACTTCCGGTCTCTGCGCAAAATGCCCCTCAAGGACTTGCCGCAGCCAGATTATCCACTGAATGTGGAGATCGGTATCAGCCATAGGTTTACCATCCGATTCAGGGTAGAGATCTGCCGTTTCTGTCGGTGCGTAAGGCATTTGGCGCACGTTTGGATAACTTTCCATCGGTGTCCCTCCTAACCATAAGATTACGTGATTCATCAAAAGTGTCTAACGTTACATGTAGACAATTTAGTTCTCGATTTTACGAGAGGTTCCATCAAGATAAACCTCTCTTCTGACGCCGTTCCAAAAACTGCCGTAGTTTCGCAAAACTCTTAACGTTTTTCATAATTCTACCGCTTTCTCGCTCTTCAAGATAGAGTAAAAACCCCATGAGATAGAGGCTCACTAAAAACAGTAGAAAACCAGTTATGCACTGTGCAATCGCACGATAATTTAGTTTTAAACCGAGGTAAGGGGTGACAACTACGTCGTCGACGGTCGCAGCAGATGGGTTCTGCTCAGGCCACTCAACCGATACAAGGGCACCCCACCCCGTTATTCCGAGCGATAAAAAAACGATTGATAAGGCAAAAACGATAAAAAATGGGATACCCATGTTAGATACCGAAATCTTAAGAAGAAACTTTTATCAATCCTTTGGTGCAGCGGTCTTCTCGATTACGAACCTTTGTGATTCCTTCAACAAGTGATTCAAGTGGAAATTCGTGACTAATGATTTTGTCCATGTTTACATCGCCACTGGAAATGAGTTGAACTGCCTCTTCCCATGTATCGGGTGCTAACCATGAGAACCTTATGGTCTTATCCATAAGGATCGTGTCAAGAATTGGAACCTGCATTACATCTTTATCACCAGGAAGACCAAAAATAACGACAGTTGCGTGTCTCCCAGTAACTTCAAGCGCAGTATGGATTGCATCAAGCGAGCTCGTGGCAGTAATAGCACGGTCAGCCAATTCACCGTTATTAAGTTCCTGAATTGTTGCGCCAAGGTCTTCAACGTAGTGTGGAGAGTTTGTATCGCTGACATTCACAACTAAGTCTGCACCGAGCTCTTTACCGCATTCCAAACGGTAGTCGCGAGTTCCAACCAACAACACGTTCTTCAAGCCACGACTTTTCAAAACTTGTACCATCATCAAACCGATGGGACCTGGTCCGAAAACAACAGCAGTCTGTCCTTCTTCAGCATTAAGATTGTTAACAGCGTACAATCCACATGCAAGAGGTTCTGTAAGTGCCCCCTGCTCATACGTAACGTTTTCAGGTAACTTTACCGTCCAACGATAGTCAGACACAGCGTATTCCGCGAAGCCGCCATCAACACCTACGCCTAAGATACGTTTTTCGGGACATAGGTTGGACAGTCCTTTTTTGCTCCAAAAAGAATTCGGGTTAGATTGCACTGGATTGACAACAACTCGGTCGCCGACTTTAAATCCGCCTGTCTTTCCTGCTTCACTTCCTACTTCAACGACTTCGCCAGTAAATTCGTGTCCGAGAATAAGCGGTCCCTTGCCGTCATCGGTTTCAAGGGAACTGTTACCGAAATAGTATGCAACATCCGAACCGCAAATACCTACTGAACGAACTTGAACTAACAGGTCTGCGTCACCAGCTGTAGGCACTGGTCGATCTTCAAGACTCATTGATTCAGGTTCATAGAAAATTTGAGATTTCATTATATACCTCCTTAACTTTTATGAATACCGTTAGTTTAACGTGAGTTTGATAATTAGACCTAAATGTAGATGTCCGTTGGGTAGAGCGAAGCGAAACCTATAGGCGTCAATTTAG
>JAGWBU010000118.1 GCA_021295735.1 Candidatus Poribacteria bacterium
GAATTCTCATACCCTATTAAGTATAAATTTCCATAACGCTTAAGGGCTTTTTGCAAGTCCAAAACTACTTATTGCGTTTTTATTTAACGTAGTAGGATTTTCTCCAGTTCGCTAAAGTTTGGCATTTTGTTGGTTCCCTTCCATTTTTTTGACCCGTCCTGCCTTAATATCAGCACGCAATTTTGGGCAAGTTGAGCGAGTTGATCTTGTGATTCAGCAAAAGCCTTATCCCATCGCCGTTCATCTTCAAGTTCTTCAAGAATTATAGTAGCGATGGCATCCTGTTTTTCGGGAGGTAGTTTATATACCTCAATGAGTACTTTTTCAAGTAGCTGCGTCAAAATATTTTCCTCCTTTATGGATTTTGCACTTATATCACGCGTAGGTCAACATCTATATCAACATCACGCGTAAGCGTATTGGTCACGGGTGAGGCGGCGAGGGTTTCCTCCCAGAGCTTTTCTAATACTTCGTCATCTGCATCCGATGCGACATAGATTGTGCCACGCACCTCTTTAAAACCGCTATGTCCCTCCTGCTCCGTGCCGAGAAAGACAAAGATATTGTCAATCTGACCGCTTAAGGAAATTTCTAACTCATCAATTTCAATCTTCTGCTGTGATGCGCGAATCTGGAATCCCATCGCCAAACATGCACCAAGCGCACCGAGAACATATTCTACTGCACTCGGTGCAGCATCCCGCACATCAAAACTTGCGGGTTGTCCCACTGACCATGAATGATTTCTGCAGAAAACTTTTGCCTGGAGACCACCATCCCAATGGATACGTGTCTGCCATCTATAGTCTCGTGCTTGTTCAAAAGCAGCATCCGCATTCTGTTCTGCTTCGCCGCGCCTCACGAAGTATTTGTTATGCTCTGTTGCGGGGCGCCATCCAAGATAAGGGTTTTCGGTCATCCGACACCACGCGGGCAAGTCTTCTTTGACGCTAATCTCTGTGCTGCGGATCTCCAACACTTCCCCATCTGGCACTTTTTCCATAGATTTGCGAATGAGTAATAGCAGCCCAGAACCGCAGTCAAGGTTTCCGCCCTCACATATATGAGGGGTTTGAAGTGAGTCAGGAGCTTGTAAATTTTCTTCTCGCATTGTTATTTTATACCATAAAGATATTCTGAAATCTGGGATAAGAATCTTTTGTGAAGAAAGTTTTTGTGTGTATTTAGTAGGACTTAGCAATGTGTTTTAGGTAGGTTATAGGAAATTATATTTTGATATGTTATTTTTAGGGTATCTGAAATGAGAAACCCTCCTTGGGAAGTATGTCAACAAAGCAATGAACATGCTCATTAAACTTTCGTAAGTAAACCTATTCCACAACGGGAGGGAGTCTCTTTGGTCGAGTTTGGGATTCAACCGATCCCATGCGGATGTTTCTGCTGCAGTTAGCAGGAACTCCTTTTTCCGATGTCAATAGGTAATACTGGAGCCGCCAGTGATTAAAAACTCAACAGCTTTAGCACCGCCAACAATTAGGGCACTATCTACCAAGTTGTCTTCATCAAGATTGCGCTTTTTGAAGCACGGTGAGCAGACCCAAATTGTTCCGCCTACTTCAGCAAAATCTGCCATCAGTTGTTTCAGTGGCGCAAAACCCTCCTCCTGAATATGATCGGCATAACCGTTCTGTGAAAGATGCACGCCCTCTGTGCTGAGAAACACAACGGTTTCCACACCGGACGCGGCAGAAGCATTCGCAACAACAAAACCGACAGTTGCTTTGTCGGTATTATCTTTCCCGTGCGTAATGCTTATCATTAGTTTAGACATTAAGAATTATCTCCTTTTTTAATATAAAAATAGGCATTCTCTTCACCGCAACAATCTGCGAGAAGTTCATTGCCTTTCATGTTACACCATGCCGCGATGTCCACAGGCGCGCCTGGGTCCACAGCGCGGACTTGTGCAATCTGTCCCGATTCAAGCGTTCTCATGGATTTCAATAGTGCAATAATCAAGTCACCACATCCGAGTTCACCTAAATCAAAGGCAGCATCTGGAATAATATCAGGTAAAATGTTTGTTTCTTCCATAAAAATAAGAATACCACAGAATCAATCTCAAGTCAATCCAAATTTTTTGTAATTTACGCCAAGTGCATTTTTTAGAATCCTTATAAATGCAAGTAGGGTTAGATACATAACCTAACCCTACTAATGCCTGTAAATTGATATGAAAATGGTATGCTAAGTTTTTAGCGTTCAAGCCACCCTGGCAGTCTTACGTTTTCAGATAATTTCCACGCTGTGAGGTAAAGCGATGCTGTCCAACGGACTGCCTCACGCGAGCGATCTTTAGTAAAATCAAGCAAAACTGGTGATGGCTTCTTTAGGTCTCCATAATCATCTACAAGTTCATAAACACGATCTACCAAACTGTGTCCATCCTTAATCTGTTTTACAATCGCAGGCATTAAATCTCCAACGATTTTAGCTTGTAGCTCCTTAGCAAGTTCTGTTGGATCAAGTTTCAGCATCTCAACTGAAGCATCAACCTTTTCATGGATACCGTCGTGTAACTTTGTTCCGTCTTCCTGAACAATTCCGTTGAAATGTACCGTTAGGTGCAAGGGCTGACACATGTCCTGTGCATAGTGTCCGAGAAACCCTGCATATACATAACACTTGTATTGAATCATAGGGTTATCCGGCCATTTACGATACTCTGCGAAAGCGATAGCGAGTCGTTCCGTCCATTCCGTCACTGCATAAGGTAGAAATCCAACTTTACTTGGCTCAAGCTCCATCTCTGCGCACAATTTTATAAATGCATCACGATCCGCAGGCACAGGATTTTCTTTGATAAGTTCAAGATCAAAATAGTGTTCACCGTGTTCGGCAATCCGCGCGTGAGGCATATCACGATTTTTAGATACATCAGGGTCGTAGGCGCAATGTGCAATCATTTTTTCTGCTGATGCAGAACGGAAAAATTCAGGTAGTTCGTCTGGTAGTGCTTTTACTGATGCTTGTGTTAAGATGTCGTGTCCACCGCCCCACCATGCCCACGCGGGAGTGGTAAGGATAAGTGAAAACAAGATCAATATATTAAGGATACGTTTCATAATTCTCCTTTCAGAATTGTTTAAGGTAAAGAAAGATTTTAGTCAGCGGCAAGATATTCACCGGACTCAGCATCCTGCCATTGGAACTGGAGTTCAGCAGTTTCATGAGGTTTAAACGTTATAGCAACATCTTCAACGGGAGGCCCTACAATCTCAATCTGACTAAGATCTGCAGTGCCGCAACCCAATTCATCAGCATAGCGGAATAGCCCAATCTCTAAAGGTTCAAATCCCATTGCTTTTGATGTAACAGCGTCTGCTGCAAACACATCACCACTTGCTACTGCAATACCGAGTGGAACAGAATTAGTGCCACCCGGACCGTTGCCTTGCAATCCAACAGTCCCATCAATAATTGCAATGTCAGGTTTTAGGTAGCGCGAGAGTCGAAGTAGATTGATATTGAGGGTTTGTGCCTCGCGTGGCAGTTCACGATCACCATGACTGTGATACCCGTGCATTTTGATGCGGTCTGCCTTGTGAAGGGTTCCCATTATCATATTCTTCATAGCAAGGGTCACAACACCAGCATCATGTGTTTTTGCTATGGCGACAGAAATTGTGCAAGGACAGTCCAACACCGTCTTCGGCATCCTAACTGTCTCCTCTTCTCGCCCAGATAGAAAAACCTTTGTCTCTACCCATTCAGTTTCTTGGTGTAGATCAACAAGCCGAATCGAGACATCGTATTCTGCCTGCAATGCTTCATAACCGAAGATTTGAAATGCCTCGCCAGAAAAAGACTCATTCGCCCCTTCTGCGATAATAACCTCTTTTGGCGGTTGTGGTGTGCTTAAAAGGAAGTCAAGCGCGCCGCGCATGACATCAACATGTGAGGATGCAAGTTGATTTGTGCTGGACAAAAAATTCGGTTTCAACAATACCTGTTCACGGACTTTTAGCGTAAGGTCTTCTCGGATATTGTTTAGTGCTTCAAAAACGTTAGAACGACGTCTGCCAGTTTTGGCAAGACCAACTTTTGTAGCATTCGTAGCCATAAGGTTCTCCTTTTAAATCAATGGGTGTGTTATGTTTCCATCTGTTTCAAATCATCTAAAATTGGACGTAGAAATCCTTGATGTTTTTCTAAGAGGGCAACAGCATCAGTTCTGTTAATATTTTTTACCAACATGACAATTGCTATTTTCGCACTTCCCCTCGCCTGTTTCAACGTGGTGTCGGCAATTGTAGCATCAACCCCAGTAACCGTTTGAACGATTCGGATGCTCCGCTCAACAAGTTTTATGTTTGAGGCATGCACATCTACCATAAGGTTATTGTAAACTTTGCCTAACTTTACCATAGATATGGTAGTAAGCATATTTAAAACCAATTTTGTCGCTGTACCCGCTTTTAAACGGGTTGAACCCGTTATAATTTCAGGTCCGACAATTGGCGTGATGAAATGGCCCACATATTCTTTCAATTCTTCTGCTGGCGGAACACAAGAGAGGAAAATCGTTTTGACTCCCTTAGTATGTGCTTCTTTAAGAGCACCTAATACATAAGGCGTTCGCCCACTGCTTGCAATTCCGACAAGCACGTCTTGTGATGTCAGTTGATATTCTCGAACGGCTTGAGCGCCGCGTTCCGGTTTATCTTCTTCGCCTTCTACGGCTTTGCGTAGAGCAACGTCCCCGCCTGCGATAATACCTTGAACCATCTCTGGCTGAGTGCTGAAAGTTGGCGGACATTCAGAGGCATCTAATACACCCAGTCTACCGCTCGTTCCTGCACCTATGTAAAATAATCTACCCCCATGATGAAACGCATCAACGATCATCTCAACGGCTTTAGAAATTGCTTCAGATTCAGCTACCACTGCTTCAATAGCATTTCTATCTTCCTCGTTAAAAATTTGAACGATCTCTGATATTGATTTTAGATCGATGTTCATTGAGTTTGGGTTTTGTTGTTCTGTAATCACAACTATAGCCGTGCCTTCGCCAATAAAACCGCGCCATACGCGGGTTCGTGTTTCGGAAATATTACGGAACCACCCAGTATTATCTTCTCAATCCATCTTTGAAGTTTATCTGCCAAAATAGGTTGATGTAACAAATTACCGCCAGAAAATACAATCCCAAACGGATGTGTAAGTTCCAATTGCATAATCACAGTCTCTACTGCACATGCAAGTTCACTGACAGCGGAATCAATTATTTGTGCTGCTCTCTTATCACCAATGTCTGATGCCTTAAACACCATTTCGGTCAACTGTGCAATTTCGTCTCTGCTTGCTGCATGTGTCCATCGAATCAAATTGTTCGGTTCATTCAGCTCAAGTCTATTCAGAATTAGATTTGTCAATTCAGTTGAAGGTTCACGTTTATCTGCGGCACGCGCGACTGCTTGAAGTCCTTTTAGTGCGATATCGTAGCCGCTCCCTTCATCACCAAGTAGGTAACCCCATCCACCGGCACGTGCTTCTTTACCATCCTTGCTAATGCCGTAGACAATAGAACCTGTACCTGAAATGATAATTACGCCTTCCTGTTTCCGAGTACCGCCAACTAACGCGATATGTGCATCATGGGTTAGAATACGATCTTTGTTTATTCCTATCTCATCACAAATCTGTCCAATAACTTTTTTGTCCTCAGCACGCCCTAAACCTGCCATACCTAAACAGAAACGAATAGTATTTAAAGCTGTGCTACCAACGTTTGCAGAAAGTTGAGAAACAATTTCTTTCAGGACATCATGTGTGCGTTCTATTCCGACTACGTGGTAATTTGAAGGGCCAGCCTCTGCTTTAGCAATATATTGACCAGTCTCTGTCGTTAATAGACCGATGGTTTTGGTCCCACCGCCATCAATACCAATGATATAATTCATTTGTTCTATCTTTTGCTAAAGAATGGCCTAACACGGAACATACGATTACGTTTCTAAATTCTCTGATCAAAATAAAAAACAATGCCTGCTACATCGGATACAGGAAAATTCTATTGACAACCCCGCTCGAATCAGTTAAAGTAATTTATCATAATTCAATTGAAAATACAATCAAATTAAACTTGGAGTCTCCAAATGATCAAGACAAACCCCTTTATCCTAATGATTTTAATCGGAAGTATTGCGTGCCTCAGTTGCTCACAAGATGCATCACAAATTGAGTGGAAACGGATAAATAGCGGCACTGACGCACATCTGTACGGTATTCATTTTGTGGATGCTAAACTTGGGTGGGCAGTTGGTACTGATAGTGTTGTTTTGTCCTCAAAGGATGGTGGTAAAACTTGGAGTGGATCAGATGCAAGATCCATAACTAAAGACACTTTTTTTACCAAAGTTAGTTTTACAACGCCAAATAATGGTTGGCTTGTTGGCATAGGAAAAGTGTATTACACAGGTAGCGGTGGGAACTCGTGGAACATTCAACACCAATTACGTCCTGTGGGCATGAGATCTCCTGGTATCTTGGATATTTATTTTGTTGATACGACAGAAGGTTGGGCTGTTGGGGGAATCGGTACTGGAGGAATCAGCACCATTCTCTACACCGAGAATGGCGGCACCAAATGGGAAAAAGTCGTAAATCCCTCGGATAAACATCTGTGGGGTGTGTATTTTGTGGATTCTGAACATGGTTGGGTTGTCGGTGAAGAGGGAGAGATCCTGCATACAAGAGATGGTGGGAAACAATGGGTGCGCCAAAACAGTAATGCTGAACAACCTTTATTCGCAGTACATTTTGCGGATCTTATGCATGGTTGGATTGTGGGGACAAATGGACTGATTTTGCATACCGCTGATGGCGGACAAACTTGGGGAAAACAGCAAAACCCGACTAAACAGAGCTTACGAGATGTAGCATTCCAAAATGAAAAAGAAGGTTGGGCAGTCGGAGAGGAAGGCTTAATTTTACATACAACGGATGGTGGTACTACGTGGAATCAATACGCTTCACCTACGACAAATAATTTGCAGGATATTTTTCTCTTAAAAAATTCGGGTTGGATTGTTGGTGAAAAAGGTACTGTTCTGCGGAGTTTTTAGGATTCATCAGATTTGTAGTGAAAACCACTCGTACTATAAAAACTATAGTTTGGACATTTTTTTAAAGGTGAGCTGATATAAGAAATTAGTTCACAACTTATTTCATCAAATCAACACACAACGGACAAAACGGAAACTCTCTTTGCTCCAGCGGAGCAATATGTTTATAGCCACATTATGAAACGACATATCCGCTCCAGCGGAGCGGTCCGTGACTTCCGACACATAGCACTCCGCTGGAGTGCGAGAATATGCCATACCGTTTTCTATAAACATAGCACTCCGCTGGAGTGCGGCATTTTTCGTGGTGTTCCACTAATATGCGAAACTCGTCCAAAAATAGATTCTCCGTTGAAATTCAACTTTCACGAGACAAGAATTGTCCAAACTATAGTATCAAAAACATATTAGCAGTCATACGCCAAGCAAGATGCAGCTGCTTGCTAACTATCCGAATCCATTCAATCCTGAAACATGGATACCATAATTAGTTAGCAAAACCGAGCGATGTGTTGGTTAGCGTTTATGATGTGCGCGGTAACGTTGTGCGTCAACTTTATTTGGGACATCAGGCTGCAGGTTTATATCAAATAGGCGCGGTATCAAACCGCGCCTATAACGGATGTTCACATATTTAGATTTACAAAATATGCTTTATGAATGACTATCTTTGTGGGAAAAGGATTTGTAAATCTTACTTTTGTTCTGGGAAGGGGGCGCGGATGTCGTAACGTCCCTCAACAAACACAGGTAGTTTACCGCCTTCAACTAATAGATCAAGCGGGTTTGGACGTGTTTTTAATGGGAATGTAACAACGTCTTGAATGCGCAAAGATTCATAAAATGCCATCAAAATCTCAATTGTGCAGAGTCCATGTCTACCAGCATTTCTGTGTTCATCAACTTCACCTTCAATCCAAGCTAACATTTCGCTAAACTGATTGGGTTCGCTTTGACGAGGTTTGATGGTTTGCCAACCCGTGGCTTTACTGTTCAGGAGTTCAATCGTGCCATCGCCACCACGGCGGAGTTGACCATCATCGCCATAAACAGCATCGCCACGGAGTCCAGGTCCAGGTAAATCACTTTCATAGATACCACGTATGCCGCCTTCAAAGCAGATTTCTGCCATACACATGTCTTCAGTTCGGACACGGCGTTCCCAGCGGTCGGTTTTACGTGCAACCTGACCGATAAGCCACTGCGGTTCAGGATCACCGAGGATAAAACGCATTTCGTCAATTTCGTGTGTTCCACGATTTAGTAATCCGTGTCCGTCACGACGAAGCATCGCTTGGGGTTGACCAATTGCGCCTTCTTGGATAAGCCTGCGTGCTTCGCAGTTTTGAGAACTAAAACGCCGTTGATGTCCCACAACCAATTTTGTGCCGTTCTTTTCACAGGCGTCCATCATGTCTTGTGCATCGCCAACAGAGGCAGCCATAGGTTTTTCAGTAATAACACCCAATGCTCCGTTTTCTGCTGCGGCGATTGTGGGTTCTGCCCGCACGCTTTGCCAAGTTGTGATGCTAACAATGTCCAGTTCTTCTTTTTGACACATTTCTTCAAAATCAGTGTAATGTGTTGGGAGTGAAAACTCATCAGCAAATTTCGCAGCGGAGTCTGCGCTGATATCTGATGCAGTGACAACTTTAGCACGACCGCTACCGTTCCAACTCCGTGCATGGGCACGTCCCATGCCACCACAACCGATTACGCCAACACGATATGTTTTTTCTGCCATCTTTTACCTCATTATTTAGAATAGATGTTGATTTTAACTTCAAAGTTTAGCAAAAAGTGATACGCAATGCAAGCCAATTCTAACAGAGGGGTGTGTAAAGTTTTTGGCATGAATATCACGCTGCTTTTGTGTTTGTATACCAATAATTATTCCATGCTTCATTTT
>JAGWBU010000119.1:0-6946 GCA_021295735.1 Candidatus Poribacteria bacterium
GTCAAATATATTTTTTATCAAGTTTTTAGCCGTCTACATCCCCTACCTAAAGGCAGGGGGTTTGACGGGGAGTGCTAAGCACGCGCCTGCCGCAGTGCCGAGCCTGAGCCTTTCTTAAAAATTCACCTCTAAATGCCCTTCTAACGCATTTTTTTGAGGTGCTCTGTGGTCTTACCTGAAAAATGATGCTTAATTTGTTTCGCTCTTTTGTGGGTTACCTTTTTGTAGTTCTGATATGTGTCCATCTACCATTGACCAATTCATATACAACCTCATAACGTACAGTGGGGAAGCCCAATCAGTGATTCTGCCATCGGCTAGGTATGTAACAAAGTTGCCCCTGCGGGAATGGGAAGTAATTCTTGCTTCATAGATTTTACCTGCTAAATGTCTTTGTATGATTGTATGATAATCAGGGATCGGTGGTTCATCAGGCTCACCAATTTCACCACACCCAATAAGAAATAATGGAATTAAGAAATAAACTGAATACTTTAACGTTATGCTAAAATGTATGACTTTATTCATAACAATTAGATTGTGCCTCCTCACAACAAAACAGAATTATGCGATTTTGATAAGTTCGCTGTGGTTTTTCTCATGTAGCTTTGTCAAGTCGTACCCCCGCAGTGCCAGCTCAAGAAATAATGCTTCATCGCTTGCGTTTTTGATCGAACTGCCCAAAATATCCCTTTTGTGATGTTCATGGTGCAACCTCCTTTTTTAGTTTTCATATTCCAAATTGGTGCGATTAGATGCGCGGCTTTTACACCGCGCTGTCTGATTAGTCTATTGCGCCTATTGATGCAAGATATTCTGAACGTGCTTCTGCAGCAGCAGGACGTGCGAATTTGACTACATTTTTATCGTTGTCAAATTCAATAAGACGAGACACTAAAATAGAATAATAGTGTAAAGCGCGCGAATACTTGACTCTATTTTAGGCGCGTTTACAAAGCGCGCCTACAACAGTTCTAAAAATTTGTAAACTTTACTACCTTAAAATGTGCTTTCGCTGTTGGTAATAGGACACCATCGCGCCATAAGCAGATAATCGAAGAGTGCCGATTCGGCTTCTGGTGTACCGATTCGTTTGAGCGCATGGATAGAATTGTCCCGCACGTACCGATTTTTATCTGATAACGACTCCTTCAAAACGGGAATCGCATCACTTGAAGCAGGGCCAATTTGAGCTAACGCTAATGCGGACTCAAAACGGACCTGGACATCATCATCGTTCGCTAACCTATCAATCAAGGTCGGCACTGCAGGCGCTGCAGGCGGCCCTATTGCTCCGAATGCTTCAGGAATATATCGACGGACTTCCGCATTGTTATCTTTAGCGTGTTCCATCAAAGCAGAAACCGCTGGTTCGGCACCGCTTCCTATCTGTGCCAAAGCATAACTCGCTTCAACGCGCACCGCATCATTTTCATGTTCTAATGCTTCGCAAAGTGCTGACACAGCAGGAGGACCGACAGCTGCTAACCCATACGCCGCCATCCGTCGTGTCGGACCATTTTCACTACCAAGTTTTTCGATTAAAGCAGGCACAGCCGACTCACTAATAGCGCCCAACGCGTAAGCAGCATTGAGTCGGGCAGGTTCATAGTCATCTTGTAAAGCATCAGTCAACATGGGAATAGCGTCTGCTGCGGATTCTCCTAACAACCCCAATCCATCGGCAGCATCAGAACGCACAGATGGATTCTCATCACTCAGTGCTTCAATGTGCTGCGACAAATTGCCGTTTACTGGCTTTGCATTATGCTCATTGGAATTCCCTGTCATCCACTGCCAAACGTGTCGCCATGTAGTCTCATGGCTTTTAGCTGCAGGGTTACCATTCATGTCAAGTCCTTCAGCTTTCCAGTTTGGGTCTTCCACGTCCCATTCTGGTGCTTGTGGTTCATCCAAACGGATAAACTGAAATTTCATCATGTAGCGAGTCTTATCAGTCTGATTCGCCATTGCGCGATGCCACAGGTCAAAGTGGATGATTGATACCGTTCCGGCTTCACCACTGAGGGCAACTTCGCCATCGTTGTTCTCAGTAATCCTGTTACTGTAGTATTGCGTTCCCGATAAGATTGCTGAAGGACCGATTTCAACCGGCGTATCCTGTGGATAGTAGAACGCCATCGCCCAGCGGGGAAGGTGATGCCGAACTTTCTGATGTCCCCAGTAGCTATCCTTGTGAAATCCTTGCCCACCACTGTGCGGTGCATTCCGATGCGGGTGCCGATGTGAATGCATCACATAATTTTGCCCTAAAATACTGGTAAATGCCCCACGAACCGCAGAATCCTCAAATACAGCCTGCAACTCTGGAACTCGCGGAAAGATGTTATTTCCCAAGTTACCTTCTTTTTCTGTATATTCCTGTGTTTTTCGATAGATTGTTTCGTGAACACTACGCGGCAAATCCGTTTTCACTGTAACATATCCGTGGACAACGAAATCTCGCATCTGTTCATCGCTGAATAAATTAGAATGTGTTTGCATAATTAAATCTCCGTTTTTATGTCAAAATAAGCCTATTTTCTTACGACTGCAACAATTTCGGTCATGTGCTTAAACATTCTGTTACTATTTTAACGTGAGTTTGATAAATAGTTAGGATTTCTACATTTCCTCTTAAAGTCCTCTGATAAGGGGGATTTAGGGGTTAATGCCCGTTCTCTGTTCAATTTTTGCCTGTCCAGTTAATTATCAAACTCACGTTATTTTACTTGACTTTTAATAATTTGTCATATAATTTTTCAATAGAAGACCAATTTCATTGTCATAATAGCAAAACAGTTTACAGAACCCTCTATTTTGTGTATGATTAACGCAGAGTCAGATTTTCGCTTGAAATTTCTACCAATATGAAAGAGATCGCATATTGATACAACAACGAACCCGAGCAAGCTTATCTCGGCGCGCAGTACTCATCGGTTTGGTGTGCGCCACAATTGAATGTCTACTTGCGCCATATAATGATTACGTCATTCGTAACATCTTCCTCGCAGGCGGACACTTCCCTGTCGGTCCCTTCTTTGTGCTCACTATATTTGTATTGGGGATAAACGTTATCTTAAAACAGATACACCCCAAATCCGCATTTTCGCCCGGTGAACTCATCACAATCTGGTGTATTATGCTCGCGCCTGCAGGTATCCCGTCTTCGGGTATGATGCGCTACGCGCTTAGTCCAATGATCGCCTACAAGCATTTTGCTACACCAGAAAACGATTGGGAGTCACTGTTTTACCACTACATTCCACACTGGCGCGTGGTACGTGATGAAACGGCTATCAGCTCCTTCTACGAAGGATTATTTGCTGGTGAAACGGTGCCGTGGGGCGCCTGGATTACGCCTATTTTTATCTGGAGTGCTTATGTCCTTGTAATCTATTTCGTGATGATCTGCCTCTCAGTATTACTCCGAAAGCAGTGGGTGGAATATGAACGTTGTGCCTTTCCACTCGTCAAACTTCCCGTTGAGATGGCAGTGCAAGGCAGCGGCAGACTCGGACCGCTCTTTAAGAACAGCGTATTCTGGTTTGGCGTTGCATTCCCCGTATTCCTGCATACGATGAACGGACTCCATACGTTTTTTCCTTCCGTTCCACATATCCCACGCGATTTTTGGCTTAATCAATATTTCAACGAAAGACCGTGGACTGCATTGCGTCCATTTCAAGTCGTCATCTTTTGGTCTATGGTAGGTTTTAGCTACCTGCTAACCTTGGAAGTTTCATTTAGTATCTGGTTTTTTTTTCTGTTTTACAAGCTGCAATGTCTGATAGGTGTCCTGCTCGGTTTTCAACTGACTTCTAGTCCGGGTGTCCAATGGACAGGAAAATCGTTTAGCGCTGCACAGGAAGCGGGAGCATGTCTTGTGTTTGTTGCTATCGCTTTATGGAAAACACGCCATCATATCAAACACATGTTTCAGTCTCGCACTTCTGATGAAGCGATGTCCTACGGTTTTACGATCTTTGGGCTTCTCGGAGGTATCTGCGTTCTCGTGTTTTTCAACCACCTGATGGGCATGTCTATATTGTTCGCACTTGGATTTGTGCTATTTCTGCTGGCAATGTATGTCGTATTGACGTGGCAGGTAATTAACGGTGGTATTCCGTTTATCAATCCGTCATTTTCACCACAAAGTTTCTTTCTAACGACACTCGGCACCTCAAAAATTCATCCTTCAACATTAACGTCGTTAATGATGCATCCCGTGTGTCTCACGCTTGACCTGCGCGAATTTATGATGCCAAATATTATGAATGGACTGAAAGCTGCAGACGAGGCACGCGTCAAGCGCCGGCAACTGCTCATTGCGATGGCGGTTGCGATGGTCATCGGACTGGGGGTCTCTTATTATTCGGCAATCAAAGTTGGGTATGCACACGGCGCGCCTTATATGGGCGGCGGTTGGTTTATGCGGCAACTTGAAGGGCTGCTCACAAGTCCAAAAACGAGTACTAATTGGACAGATACAGGATTTATCCTGTTCGGAGGCGGGTTCACAGGGTGGTTAATGTGGATGCGGCAGACCTTTGTTTGGTGGCCTCTACACCCTCTCGGTTACACGATGTTGAGTTCATGGGCAACTTTCAAACTGTGGTTCTCTATCTTTTTAGGATGGGGGATGAAATTTGCCATCGTGAAATACGGGGGACTGAAAGCGTACCGTCAAGCGCGTCCTGCATTCCTTGGCCTGGTCATTGGAGAGATGTTATGTGCTGGTTTATGGGCAATAGTAGGGATGACTACAGGGATTAGTAGCGGATATAGGATATTGCCCGATTAGTAACTTACTTATACCAATTCTAAAAAATACTCTCTCATTAAGAGATTCAACTGTTATTGTCTGCTGAAGATACCTTTCTTCTGTAGGAGCGACCTCCTGGTCGCGACCAGGAGGTCGCTCCTACAAAATACTCTTGCAAATGACACATAATATATTAGAAATGGTATTAGATGATGGGAATAATCTTGTAGGCGCGGTTCAAACCACGCCTACATCAAATAAAGAACTATTTGGCTTTGAGTGCGCCCCACTGGGTGGCAAGTTTACTTTGTGGTTCAACTGGTGTAAGTGCGCCAGTATGCAAACTCATAATCTCATCAGCAGTCAAAGCGACATTGTAGATTCGAGATTCTTCAATGTGGGCATTGAGATCGCCAGGACCAGCAAGTCCATTTACATGCCGTTTACCCCAAATTGCTTCAGAATCACCTGCCTCCCAAGTTCTGAGATCGCCTCTACTGAAACTCCCCATGCTTTCACCGTTTCGGTAACCAGTGATCTCATATTGGTTGTTAACGTTCTTGTACGTGATAGCGATGAAAACTCTGTCGCCTGTTTCTGGCTCAGTAACAGCATTAGGGAAATCATCCGTACGGCGGAAATGACTACTTCCCGGCATCCACTGCTTATTAACCCTTTCAGCCCAAACGATTCCGCAAAACTGATCTGTTGACAACTCATCCAAGGTAAGCGCGGAACCGTTTGTTTTTGCGTAATCATCCAAAGTAACCCAAGATGCCAGTGTTAGTTCTGTAATGTCGGGACCCGTGTAGTCCAAGGAATGTGCCCATTTTCCATTAGCAACAACCAATTGGCCATCTTCTATCGTAGCACCACCATGAAGGACAACATCTCCAAAGTTACCTGTTTCTTCCTTCGCACTATCAAACCGCCACCAACCGACGAGGTTATCTTCTTGTACCTGAGCGAAAACTGACATCGGCATGCCAACCATTAGCAACACCGCACATACACAGTAAATTTTTGTTCTCATGGAAACAACTCCTTTTTGATTTAAATTTGATGGTTTACCTAAGTCAGTAGACTCAGGTAAACCGTATAACTCATCTTGACCTGTTTCAAAAAGATTATTACCTTTTTATCTTCGCCCAACGAGTGGCGAGTTTACCACGTGGTTCTACTGGAAGATCACCTTTGCCAATAGCTTGGACCTCGTCTTCTGTTAATGCGATATTGTAAATTCGAGATTCTTCAATATGTGCATTGAGTTCGCCAGGTCCAGCAAGCCCGTTGACATGACGTTTACCCCAAATCGCTTCGGCATCATCTTTAGGCCATGTTCTGAGTCCCGTAGTTGCCTTGAAACCACCAAGGCTTTCACCATTACGATAACCGGTAATCTCATACTGACCGTTGACATCCTCATAGGTGATTACCAAGAAAACCATTTCTCCAGTTTCTTTTTCAGTGACAGCTTTAGGAAAATCTGCTGTACGCCTAAAATGACTACTTCCTGGCATCCACTGTTTTTCTACCCTCTCTGCCCAGACGATCGCACAAAATTGATCTATGGTCCGTTTATCCAAGCAGAGTGCCGAACCGTTTGTCTTCGCGTAACTGTCCAAACTAACCCAAGTCACCAAACTCAATTCCGTAATATCGGGACCTTTATAGCCCAAAGCATGTGCCCATTTTCCAGTTTCAACGACTAATTGCCCTTTCTCGAATTTAGCACCTTGGAGAGCAATATCATCCCAGTTACCTGTTTCTTCTGACCCGTCATCAAAGAGCCACCAACCAACAAGGTTTTTTTCTTGTACCACTGCAAATCCTGATATTGATACAGTCAACATCAGCAATACAACAAATACCGCGAAAATGTTATGAACTTTCATTCCGTAATTCTCCTATTTTCACTATCAGGTTTAACAGCTGCTTTCCGTAGCAGGCTGCAGAACTATTCATTACAAAATTGTAACAACATTAACCATTATTGGACGATAGTATAGCAAATCCACAAAAAAGAGGCAAGGTAAATTTTTGGCTAATTCTGAAATGATCTTACATTTTTCCTTTTCATGTGTTATGATAATTGGAGTTAGATAACCCAAGTTGCTACCTATATCGCGAATGCTCTTGTAGGAGGGGTTTCTAACCCCGATTTAAAAAAGAAAGCATAAG
>JAGWBU010000119.1:6998-14808 GCA_021295735.1 Candidatus Poribacteria bacterium
AAATCGTAGGGGCGGGTCTCTGTGCCCGCCCTTACCATCGGCAATGAAAACAATGCAATTCTCGTTAATTTGGTATTAGGTTTAGATAGTAAAATTCCAAATGTAGAACAAGGTTGGGTTTGACAGCATGAAACCCGTAGGTGTCAATATAGTCCTGAATTTCTTGTTGGAGAGTTTTGTAAACCTGAGATTTCTTGATTTGTCGTTGATTCCCTACGGTTTGGCAAATCTCACGTTGATACTTAATTGATGTTCCCCGAAGAAAAAACAATGAAGACTCAAAAAATATTAATCCTGTTTATAGGAATTGTAATTGCTATAGGACTTTTAGGGCTTTCAACATGGCGCCAGTGGAACGATAATCAAGAAACGATATTGGAACGGATGAGACCGATTCCGCCGATTGCTGCGTTTAACCATGGTACTTGGATAAACGCTATTGCCTTTTCTCCAAAGAATCCAAACCTTATTGCAAGTGCAGGCGAGGGAAACGAAGTAAAGGTGTGGAACCTTAACAATACAGATTCACTAGAACTTATGTTAACGAATCATCCCACAAATGAAAGCGGTACTTCTGGAGTTAGATATATCACTTTTTCTCAGACAGGCGAATGGCTTGTCAGTAAAGATTTTTGGATGATTGCAATATGGGATGCGTCTTCAGGAGAAAGGATAAATACATTAGAAACTCCCTCAAGCACTGGCGTTGTTTCACCTGTGAATGATTATCTCGCAGCTGGAACGAGAGATGTGAAACTGTGGGATATCAGCAACCCTAACAAGATTTCAGAGTTATTTATCTTACCAGTAAAAATGGGTGAACAGTCCATATCACACGAAGAAGTGAGTGTAAAAAGTTCTAATTATAATAGTTGGGTCAAACATCACAATGCAACAGTGAATCAGTCTTTTAAAACTATTGACTTTTCACATGACGGAAAATGGATCGCAGCGGGTGGGCAGATATATGACCAAACTAAGAAAAGATGGACTGATAAAGTAAAAGTTTGGGATTTACAGAGCAAACAACTTTTCAAGATTTTAGAAAGAGAAATTACAAAAGACCTTGTACTTGAAAAATATCACCCAGATATCCGAACTATAAAATTTTCACCAGATAACCGTTTTTTTGCTATTGCAGGTGAGAAAGGAATGACGATATGGTCACTTCCTGAATGGAATATTTACCACGAAGTACCTGAGAAAAGCATAAGAGATATAGCATTTTCACCAGATGGCACAATGTATGCAGTCGCTGATGTTAAAGGGGTGACCCTCTGGTCCGTAGAAAACCTTGTCCCTATTGCTCTGTTTCAAAAAGGAGGTCTTATCGGCATTAGTGTGATTGAGTTTTCTCCTGACGGTAACACGCTTGCAGGTGGTGGTTACGGTGGTGTTCTAAGTCTATGGGATTTGAGAGAACTAAATGAAAAATAAAAAAATAACACTCTTATTTGTAATTTTGGCAATAGTAATTGTTGGCATTGTGTCGTATTTGACTTTACGTCCGCAGCATCAGGAATTCCTCCCACAGACATTCGCGCAGCTTCCTGAAAAACCTAAACCTATCGCGAAATTTCATAACGGACCATCTATAAAATCCGTTGCTTTTTCACCTGTCGATTCGTCTATAATAGCGACTGCTGATCAATATGGCACTGTTAAATTGTGGAATACAAACGACTCAAATAATCCTGTCAGAATATTTAGCCATCCTGCATTAAGTACACTGATAACTTTCTCACCTTCTGGAAAATTGCTTGTAAGTTCAGATTTTTCTAAAGTAATATTATGGGATGTTGCTACGGGTAAGAAATTGAATTCTCTGAATGGTTCAAGCGGACAAATAGCATTTTCACCAGATGGAAATATACTTGCGATTCCTAAAGCACATGTAAAACTTTGGGATATCCGTGATCCGGACAACCTAACAGAGATAGGAATTTTACCGTACGAACCACCAGAAGGCATTCATAATTGGGGCGCGCGGGCTTTAGATATTTCTCCAGATGGAAAGTGGATTGCATCCGCACATAATAACGGAACTGTAAACGTATGGGATTTCCAAAGCAAGCAACTTGTAAAAACATTAGAACCAACTTTAGAATTGAAAACTTCTCATGAACGAATTGAGACTATCAAGTTTTCTCCAGACAACCGATATTTGGCAATTTGTGCCTATTCAGCAAATTGTATCTTGTGGACGGTACCTGAGTGGAAACATCACGGTGAAATAAACCGTGGTTTAATTGCAGGTTTGGCTTTTTCGCCAGATGGAAAGATGTGTGCGTTTGCTAATCCAAGTCCTATTATGGGCAAAGGTATAGAATTGAGATTAGCCGCAAATGGTGCACCAATTACCTCGTTGCCCATAGAGACATGGGGTGTTGCGTTTTCATACAACGGGGAAATGCTTGCCACTGGCGGGGAGGACGGTTTTCTCCGTTTGTGGCGATTTAAACCTAACATATCAGAGTTAGTTACCACTTCATTTGATGTAATCAAGATAATGTATATTATAGGTCCCGGGGAAAATCCGCAAAACGGTATTTCCTCAAAACTGGATAGAATGATAAGAGAGGTTCAAAAATATTACGCCGATGAGATGGAAAGACATGGATTCGGTAGAAAAACATTTACGTTTGAAACCGATGAAAATGGAAAAGCAAAAATCTATCTAATCAAAGCAGAGCAAACCAAAAACCTCGATTTTTCAAACGTTACATGGCTTGCTGTGTCGAATGATTATAATTCGTTTTTCAATTTTTCGCGTCAGAATAACTTTGCTGGATACCGCTACAACACATTTGAGTACTATCCTTGGATTAGAGGCACTACTTCAAACAAAATCAGAGGGAAGAAGATTGAAGGGGTAAATTATGGTCAACTGATATATGCTTCTGCAAGAACTGTCAATCACGACACAGTTGCTTATGAGTTATTACGGTCTGCTTTTAATTTACCTAATGTTGATCGTAAACTGGTGCCTAACTTTTTGACTCGTATCAACGCG
Source organism: Candidatus Poribacteria bacterium (assembly GCA_021295735.1). Taxonomy (GTDB): domain Bacteria; phylum Poribacteria; class WGA-4E; order WGA-4E; family WGA-3G; genus MSPOR6. The sequence goes on from JAGWBU010000119.1 coordinate 10,012, forward strand.
ATGAAATTATCCAAATGTGAGGTTGAATGGTTGAACAAAAGTCGTTTCTTTAACCCAAACCAACCTTTCTTTGACAAACGACCGAAGATTGAGATGAAGGTGTCACAGGTGGATACTTCAGACTCACGACTTTTCCAATTTTCGATTGCTGATATGGATGGCATACACCAAGTACAACTGTTTGTACCAATAGATATTAAAAATCAACGGTGGAGGAAAAAGTTTTATGAATGTCAAGCATTAGAAGGTAAAGATAAGGCAACTGTTGAATTTGAGATTTCTGATCCCGAGATAAAAACTGTTGCACTTCGGATGATTGATATGCACGGAAACATAGCATCACGAGAATTCCATATTAAAGATAAAGAACCTTAAAATATAAAAGAAAGGAGAACAGATGTCCAAAAGAATCGCAATCTTCCCAGCAAGTTTCGATCCGATCACACTCGGTCATGTGGATTTGATTGATCGGGTTTGTAAGCTTGATGTTTTTGATGAACTCGTCGTCGTTATAGGCGTGAACCCAGCAAAACAAGAGCGGTTCACGATTGAAGAACGCATCCAAATGCTTGAAGAGGTCATCAAACCTTACCCGAAAGCCACTATTGCTGGCGATGCTGGTTTGATGGTGCATTACGCGCAAACACGCGGCGCATGTGCCATCATTCGTGGACTACGCGAAATCTCCGATTTTGAATGGGAATTCAAAATGGCACGGATGAATCAGCAGATCGCCCATGAGATTGATACGCTCTTTATGGTTGCAAATAAACAATACGCCCATATCAGCTCAACGCTCGTGATGGAGGTTGTGGAAATGGGGCAAGGCAAATTAAGTGAAGAAAAGTTGTTGGAAATGGTGCCGCCGGTTGTTGTGGAATTTATCAAACAGAAATTTCATGTCCAGTAATTTGCAGGCACGTTATAGTAAATCTAAATGCCCATATATTTCTTTGGATGCCTGTTTGTAGTCGCGCAATTCATTGCGCCTCTTACATTTACAACGTTTCCCAATCAACACGGGAATGCATGAATAATAGGTTTTACTATAGCTGTCCCGTAAAAGAAAATCCTCAAAACCGATTGTCTAAACTCACGCTTATATTAAAACCAGGGGCGTTCACACCTGACCCATGCGGACGATAACGTTTATCAAGCAAGTTCTCAAGCGATAACGTCAAACGCGTATAGTCAAAGAGTTTGACACCGCTACGCACGTTAAGTGTCCACCATCCCGGTGTGCCTGCATCAACTGCATTCCCGTTGTCGTCAAATTCGACTTCTGCTGGATCACGTGTTGATCCTTGTATCCGAGGGTCGCGTATGTCGCTTCGATTTAGGCGTCTCTGTTCCGCAGCACCCCGCACAAATAGCGTTGCCCAATACTGTGTATTCACAGGTTCCCACTGGATTCCAACCACACCGTTCAAAGGCGGTTCCCTACGAGTACGTGTCTCCCAAGGTTTCTCAGGATCAGGTTCTACGCCGTTAATCAAAAGCACTTCTCCACGTATCAATGCTGCATTCCCGTAGACCGACCAAGCAGAGTGAATCGGAATCACCCCTGCTAACTCAACGCCCTGAAACTGTGCCTCATCAACGTTGTGAAACACCAGCACGTCAATCCCCTCGTACTGGTTTATTAGGTCTTGATGGAGTTGCGGTAGTGTCTTGCCTTCATAAGCTTCTTGAACGGGTTTGCGCGTAACTAAGCCGTTAACCCTGCTGTGGAACAGCGTTAGCGCACCACGAAAATAGGAATGTTTCGCCTTGAGACCACCCTCAACTGTCCACGAAGTCTCCGCTTCAAGATCAGGACTTGGTGCCGTTATCCCCTCATTGGTAACTTCCACTGCTGTTGTATCATTCAACGATGGCGCGCGAAATGCTGTACCAAAGTTACTTACAAAGTTCAGGTAATCTGTCAAACCGACAACCACCCCAGCACTTCCTGTCAAACTGTTATCCAATTCATTGAATTCATCAAAACTTTTATCTCGAATAGAAAGGTCCGCATTGGTTTGATAAAGTGTTGCACGTCCACCGAGAATAAGTTCCACCCGTTCATGTATCGTTATTTCATCTTGAAGGAACAAGCTCACATCCCAAAACTGAGAACCGTTGATAAATCGTCCAAGGTTTTCGTCAACAGTTTCTTTCCCTGTTTCAAGATCAGTTTTGACAGTACGACTTTGCAGCATGTCTAAGTAAAATTCACCACCACCCACCAAACGTTGTCGGGGAAGAACACTACTAACCGCCTGCGCGCTTATACCAATGGTCTTAACCGTATCATATCGTTGTCTGCGTGAAGTTTCACCGCGCGTCACCTCATTTCGCCCCTCTTTCTGCCGCTGAAAAGAACCTGTGAATCTGTATAGGTCAATGCTGGAGATTTCAGGATTCGCCACATAGTTAACGTATACAAGATCGCGATTTTGCGGTTCAAAAAAGAATTCGTCAAACTCTTGCGGTGCGATTTTATCATAACGTGGTGTTTGTGGTTGTCGCCACATCTGATAAGCAACATTGATTGTTCTTCTTTCGTCAATTTGGTAAGCCATTTTGGCATCAGCATCATAGGCTCTCCACCCCAACGGACCTTCATTGTCAATGAGCCATCTCTCAGGAATATCATCTTTTGACAACGCGCCGACTTCATCATATTCATATAGTTTCACACCGCTTGGCATTTCGTCAACTATTTCATACTTCCGATTTTTGTAGTGGAGATCGTATCCGCTACCGGGATTTAGGTCTCCGTAGTATCGCACACCACCGCCAACACTGAATCCAAATCGACCTTGGCTGCCAGTCACCTCTAACCTACCGAGACGTTCCTGTGTAGCAGTCGTGTATCGCGCCAGGACGCGAGGGTGTATTTTCCACATTTCCTGAGATGGATTTAGCGGGACCGCTTTCGTAAATAGGTTGATAACACCCCCCATCGCGCCACTTCCATACAGTGTAGAACTTGAACCGAGTAGCACCTCTGCCCGATCCAAAGTTTCCGGTGCCAGCGTTGCCGTATACTGATTCGGTCCTGAACGAAATGTTGAATTGTTGAGGCGGACCCAGTCAACTTGTATCAACGTTTGGTAGCCGGTTAAACCACGGAGTAATGGAGAACCTTGTCCGACTGTTGTCTGTTGTCCCCAAACACCTACCACATCTCGCAGTAGGTTAGGCGTTATGTCTGCATTGGTACGTTCCAATTGTCTTAAATTAAGTACAGTAATAGCGTTTGGCGTCTTAAATGGTTCTTTCTCGGCACGTGTTGCTGTCACCGTTATCTCCTGCATTTCCACAACATTTTTGTCCTTATATTCTTTAGCCTTAACATTCGCGCCTGCATGAGGTTTCCAAATTACAAAAAGTGTCATACTAAAAATTAGAAAAAGATAAAATGACTTTTGCATGCTATTATTCTCCGTTCAATATTATCGTTCTTATAGTGTTGTGTCCGAAATCACAGTATTTTAAACTATATGCTAAATTTACGCAAATTTTATGCCATACGTAATCCTACAAAAACCGAGAATTTCAATCAATTTTTGACAGAATTTGTATGAAAGTGTTCACTTTTTGAACAGTTGGGAATTGTAGGAACAAATTTCTATATTATGTCTAACAGAATTAATTTCTTGCATTTTGTGATAGGTCGTGGTAACTTAAAGCAAAAAGAATTGAATGAGGAACGGACATGGCTAAACAAAAATTAAAATTTGGATTCATTGGATGCGGTGGTAACTCACGTGGGCATGGACGTAGTGTTACCAGTGTTGAAAACGTAGAGATTGTCGCCCTTGCCGACCCAAGCGAAAATGCACTTAACGCGTTCAAAGAAACCGTCGGTTTAGACGATTCTATCCCAACCTACGCAGATCACGTTGAAATGTTAACCGCAGCCAAACCTGATGCGGTGGTTATTAGTTCACCGCACGGGCTGCATTTTGACCATATCATGGCTGCACTTGATGCTGGCTGCCACGTACATACCGAAAAACCGATGGTCTGCACGGTAGACCACGCCAAACAGGTAATGGCAAAAGTTGAAGAAACTGGATTACACCTGATGATCGGCTACCAAAGGCACCTGAGTCCTACCTATCAGTACTGTCGTAAAGTCGTCCAAAGTGGCGAACTTGGAAAAGTCAACTTTGTCGCAGCCCACCAATCACAGAATTGGTATCGGAATCAACAGGGAAAATGGCGACAAGACCCATTCCTCGGCGGTGGTGGACAGCTGAATGATTCCGGCAGCCATCTCATTGACATCCTCTTATGGGTATTAGAAGCAAGCCCAGATACAGTGTTTGCAATGATAGATAACTTGGACATTGAGGTAGATGTCCTTACCGCTATGTCAATCAAATTTGATACGGGTGCATTGTGCAACATCAGCATCGTAGGGCATGCCCATGGCGGTGTGCAAGAAGACTTTTCTATCTGGATGGAGGACGGTGCACTCTTTTTACGCGCGGGTCAACTCTATCGCCAAGGCCAGGGTGGTAAACCGACTCCCGTTGATAATGCAGAGCTACCGAAAGGTGGCAACAAAGACGCTGCCTTCATTGAGCTTATCCGTGGTGAACGTACAGAAAATCCTATCGGTGTTGAAAACGGGTTGCGCGTTATCCAATTGACCGAAGCCGCATGGCAGTCTGCGGACCTTGGCAGACCTGTCAAGGTTGACCTTAGCTGATAAGTATCATTATGTAAATGAGGGGTGTGCATAAATATTTGGCGCATCAACACAGACAGGGACAGACGCCAGGTGCCGCTTGATTTATAGAA
>JAGWBU010000119.1:14858-21113 GCA_021295735.1 Candidatus Poribacteria bacterium
TGTAGAATACCAAAAGCGTATTCTACCAAGCGCATTCGTCTTTAGTCATTCACCGGGTCCGAATGCCTTATGGCATTCCTCGTGTGGCATGCTGCGCCTCTTTGAACTTGTGGACGGAAACCCACGGCGTGTGCCTATTACCTTTAATCGCATATTTAACATCGGAATTATTTATGCACACCCCTCAAAAGAATGGCTGAAATAATTGAATGTGCTTATGGTAAAATAGACAAGGTCGTCTATTAATTCTACTTGAATATCTCAGATTGTGTCAAAGTTTATATCGTAGGTTGGGTAGAGTTTATGAAACCCGATACGTTTAGTCCTGTCGGTTTCGCTAACGCTCTACCCGACCTACAACACTTATAGCACAATAGATATTGACACAAGATGAACGACCCAATCATCGGAGAATCTAATTGCTTGATGTCCAAAATCTCAGCAAATCCATTGACAAGAAACCGTTTCTCACAGAACTCACTTTTCAGGTGGGAGCTGGCGAATCTCTCATCTTGCTTGGTAGAAACGGCACGGGAAAAACACTTTTACTCAACATTTTGGCAACCTTGGTTGAACCGACATCAGGCACTGTCTCTATTATAGGAATGGATGCATTTTCCAACTTGAAACAGGTGCGTCCACAAATCGGTTATGTCCCTATTGCATTTGAAGGATACCCAGAATTATCTGTTGTTGACTACCTCAATTTTTTCGCTGCTGCATACAAATTAGAGAAACAAGAACGCACCGCTGCAATTGATGCTGTGATTGAATTAATGGACATTCAGCATCTAAGGGACATCAAAATTGGTACATTGTCAGCTGGGGAACGTCAACGTCTCCTATTTGCAAAAACCTTTTTGCATGAACCAGACTTGTGGCTACTTGATGAACCGTTAGCACCGCTCGACCCACGCGGGCAAATTGAGATGGTAGAGTTGTTCAGTGAACTCAATTCAATGGGAAAAACACTCGTCCTTGCTACCAATCGGCTGGAAAATGTGTCCAAACTATGTGATGTGGGTTTTGACAGTTCACAAAAAGATAATCTCATAGGAATTCTCAATAATGGGCAGTTCGCAGTATTGAAAACTTTTACGCAGTTACAACGAGAAATTAAAAACGCTAATAATTCAGAACGTCTTCTGTCGAATTGGCTTGCTGAATACTATTTGGAGGTTACAAAATCGTAATGTCAGACATCGGACAATTTTTTCATGAAAACGGATACTATTTCGCAAAAGGTGTCTATTCACCTGAAGAAGTCAAATTAATGGAGCATGACTTTGATCGTGTTGTAGACCAGTTGCTTAAAAGCGATGAAAATGTTAATGCACGTTGGGGTGGTAGGTTAATGGATGCTCTTGATGGTGGGGAATCTGTTATTATTCATACGCATAATATCCAGAGTTTCTCTGCTGTGTGGATGCAGGCATTTCTGCAAGACAATTTTCTTGATAATGTCGAAGCCATCCTTGGACCGGATATTATGCTTCATCACTCCAAACTTTTCTGCAAACCGCCTGAGAAAGGTTCACCCTTTCCAATGCATCAGGATTGGCAGTATTTTCCATCAGTCAAAGATACGATGATAGCCTCTATCATATACGTGTCAGATGCCACAGATGAGATGGGGTGTGTTCGCGTATACCCAGGTTCGCATAAGGAATTGGGACGTACCGATGGCATGATGGGCGGTGGACAGAACGAAGAAATCACTGAACGATACCCAATTGAGAATGCCACCGTATTAGAGGCAGAACCGGGAGATGTGCTTTTCTTTAGCTACTTCACACTGCACGGGTCAATGCCGAATCGCTCAAACAAAACGCGAAAGAGCGTGCTTGTCCAAATGCATGCTGGTGACGATCAGATTGAGGGTGAAAATCGACATACTAATGTGAAATTGGTGCTTCGTGGTTGGAATCATTTCGCTACCCGATCTTCTGTCGGAAGTATAAAATAGATACCTCTTTAGGCGCGCTTTGTGAGCGCGCTGTCAACTACATCCCGGTAGGCGCGTTTTGTAAACGCGCTGTTAACAATGTTTAAGGAATTATAAAGGAGAAATAAATGATTAGAGTTGCAAAAATTAGTATGGCACATGTCCACGCAGGTGGATATGCCCGACAAATTCACGAAAACCCCGAAACCGAACTCGTCGCTGTTTGGGACGAAGAGGGCTTCGATCATGGTGGGGGCGGCAAAGCAGCAGCAGAACAATATGAAGTTCCATTTTACACCGATCTTGACGAAATGTTAAGTCGTGATGATGTTGACGCTGTTGCTGTTGACGCTATTACATCTGACCATCCGCGTGTAATGATCGCCGCTGCCGAAGCCGGCAAACATATTTTTACTGAAAAAGCACTCGCTATTACCGTAGAAGAATGTGATCCAATTATTGAAGCAGTAGAAAAAGCAGGCGTCCAGTTCATGATTTCGCTGCCTTCGCGAGCTAATTCTGAGATACTGTTCGCAAAAAAGGCAATTGATGACGGACTACTCGGAGACATAACATTCGGTAGAGGACGGATCGCACATTCTGCTGCACTTGATAAATGGTTTAGTGGGACAAGTGCCTGGTTTGCAGACCCAGTACGTGCGGGTGGTGGCGCGCTCTTTGATTTAGGATGCCACCGCGTTGATGTCATCCGTTGGTTGATGGGTGAACCGAAAAGCGCAATCGCAAAGATAAATAACTTCACGGGCAACTTCCCGATAGACGACAACAGCGTTTCTGTTGTGGAATTTGCTAACAAGGCGCTCGGTGTGATTGATGTCGCATGGACGCATCGCTCCGGTCCCAATATGCTTGAGATTTACGGCACGGAAGGCTCGTTTGCTGCAGGACACGGTGAGATGCATTTTCAGACGCGTAAACTCTCTGATGAAGAGAAAGCAAAATACATCGCAGAAGCGCCCGCAGCACCGCCGCCACCACTGCAGCAGTGGATCAATGCTATTCTCCGCGATGAACCGATGACGATCACTATTCAAGATGGACGTAATCTAACAGAATTGATGCAGGCGTTCTATATGTCCTCTGAACAGGGGAAAGCGATAGAATTCCCGCTATAAATAGTTATCAGTTTACGGTTATCGGTTTTCAATAACTTAGCAACTTAGCAGAGAGAGTTTCCTGCTGACACGTCAAACCGTTCTTGGTAAAGTGACTGACAACTGAAAACTGACAACCGAAAACCATTTGAGGTTTATCATGCAAGATTATCAACCTATCTCTCTTACTGATTTATGTAATGTCAACGCAGAAATTATCGGTGCGAACACAACGCCAACCTTAGGACAACAAACATTCCACGGCCTCCCCTTCAATATCTCTGAAGGTGAAAAATGCTTTTTGGGATTCGGTGAAGGTGTCCGGACAGACCCCATCCAAATACCAATAAATTCTTCTCCGAAACGGATTATCGTAGCACATCGACTGCTTGAGTCCCGTATCCATGAAGGCGAACCGATTGGCAAACTCATTGCCAACTATGTTGTCCAATATGCAGATGGAATGTCAATGAGTGTCCCAATCCGCGAACGGTTTGAGATTGGCAGCGTGCCGCAAGGATGGGGACAACAGACTTTCATTGCTGTCCCTGATACAAAGGAAAGTTTGCATGCCCGTCATCAAGGACCGTGGGGTTCAGCAGGGAATCGTCAAACAGAGGCGATGCAATGTGTGCCACGCAACTATTACCTTTATATATGGAAGAATCCTAATCCTGATAAAGAAATTTCCTATATCGAAATTCGTCCACAAGAACGTAAGTTTATTATTGCAGCCATCACACTCGGTTATCTTGACGAAGCCCCAATCCCACGGCATCCCAACCGTGAGGTTAAAATCACACTCCCACAAGCAGAAGATGCTGACAAACCCTTTGACATGGAGGTCAATGTTGACCGTGGCACTGCGACCTATCCCTATCCGTTGCCAGAAAATCCACCCGATGCGTTTATGACTGACGACTTCAAAGGGTGGGGAGAATCTCTAAACAACAAAAGCAGCCCTGCCTACACAGAGATATCCGCCACGCCATCTGCAACCGTTGAGGTCAAAAATCAAGGTGAAACGCTTGGCGAGGTCAATTGGGGAGAACTCCAAGAAAAAGGCGTTGCCCAACCGAATGAACGTGTCAAAGTAGAAGTCATTGACACAGGCAGAAACTGGGTACATACCACCGTGATTGACGAAGACACGAACAAACCAGTCCCATGCCGTATCCATTTTCGTTCACCACACGGTGTGCCGTACGCCCCGCATGGACACCACGCGCATGTCAACTCAAACATGGGCACATGGCACATAGATATCGGTGGCGATGTGCGATTGGGACAGATTAGCTATGCTTATATTGATGGAACATGTCAAGGATGGTTGCCTCGCGGTTATGTAATCGTTGATGTTGCTCGCGGTTTTGAATATACGCCCTTGCGAACCACTGTAAATATAAAGCCCGGACAACGTGAGTTGACGCTACGGATAAAGCGGTGGTGCAATATGAATGCTGAACGTTATTTCAGCGGCGACACGCATGTCCATTTCCTTTCAACACAAGGTGCACATACCGAAGCACAAGGCGAAGACCTCGGCGTAGTAAACCTTCTCCTTTCACAGTGGGGACATCTCTTTACCAATACAGAGGAATTCATCGGAAGACCCACAGTGTCTGCTGATGGCAGGAGTATCGTCTACGCCACACAGGAAAACAGACAACATGTGCTTGGACATCTCACGCTGCTCGGATTAAAGGAACAAGTTGCGCCGTGGTGTTCTGATGGACCAGGTGAAGCGGAACTCGGCGGGAACATGGAGGTAACGCTTTCACACTGGGCAGATGCGTGTCATGCACAGGGAGGCACCGTCGTCTTACCGCATATTCCAAATCCGAATTGCGAACCTGCAACGTTAATTGCCACAGGGCGCGTTGATGCCGTCGAGTATCTCACTAACGCGATGTATGGTCATATAGAATACTATCGCTATCTCAACTGTGGGTATAAATTACCTCTTGTCGGCGGTACAGATAAGATGACAAGTGATGTGCCTGTAGGTGTCTATAGAACGTACGTCCACATCCCAGAAAACGAGGAATTCAACTACGATAATTGGTGTAAATACATGAGTGCGGGAAACACCTTCCTCAGTGGTGGTCCGATGATTCGTCTTACTGTAAATGGACGACCAATAGGTAGTACTATAAACTTACCCGGTAACGGCGGCACTGTTGAAGTAGAGGCATCCGCTGATTCTATCTTTCCAATCCATACCTTGCAGATTGTGCAAGCAGGACAAGTTGTTGCCTCAACAGAAGAAAACAATGGATCACACCAGCTACACCTCAAAGCAAATCTAAAAGTGGATAAACATTCGTGGATAGCTGCGCGGTGTGGTGGACCTAACTATGCACAAGCAGTGCCACACCATGATGGATGGCGGCGCGGTATCATTGCGCATACCTCCCCAATTTACATTGCTGTCGGTGGTGAGTGGTGGATGTTTGATCCAGAAACGGCAAACTATATGCTAACCTTGATTGAAGGTGGATTATCCTACATCCAGCAATCGGCACGGCATCATGAACCCGGCACTGTAACGCACCATCACGGTGAGGATAATCATCTGGAATACCTATCTCGTCCCTTCCAAGAAGCACGGGAGGCGATTCATCGTCGGATGCATCAATTAGGTATCCCGCATTAATGTTTAACCCAAGTTGCTACCTATCGCCATAAAGTTGTTTTATATTGGTTGCGATGATAAATAAAAATAGTTTCAACTCAAAACCTGGCGCAGTCACTGCGTGTATTGACTTCGGTAATAGTTGTGTAATCAGACTATTTGTCACTTCAACCCGTTTTCTGTAAAAGTGTTGCAGATAAACTTCCCAAGGTGGAAACTGACGCTTGAGGTTTTTCTTCCGAAGCGGTTTGAAAGTAATCCCTACTTTGCTTTATCCGCATATACTACAGAACCTTGCGGCACATCAAATGGGAAATATCGCATTCCTAATACATCGTTCCACTTGCCAGGGGTGAAGAAAACTTCAACAATGTGTCCACTTTCAGTGACCATTAGATGCGCTTTGAGACCATAAAAGTGGCGGCGTTTACTTGCGATTGGACCACGCCACTTTTCACCTTGATAGAGGCGACACCGACTAATACGAATGTTGTCACATACAGCAACGGGATAGGTGTCAATCGCATAAATACCATTCGGATTATTAGATTTAGAGACTT
>JAGWBU010000119.1:21360-31955 GCA_021295735.1 Candidatus Poribacteria bacterium
TTGTTTTGTTGGAATAAAAACATTATAGAGCAAATCCCATGGAATTAAAAGTATATTATAGGTAGCAACTTAGGTTAATGTTTACTTTAATTTAAAGGTGCTGGCACATGCTTTGTGAACACAATATTCACAAATCGTAGTTGGCACCCAAAACAGTGAGGTTATTATGTACATCCAAGATACCGATGGTAAGATGGTTAATCTCAATGAATTTGAGTCTATTGAGATACAATCCTTACTAAGGAGAGGTTCTCTAAAGAATAAACATCGTATTGTAGGAAGACGGCCTTATATCAAGAATAGAGATATTCAACCTATTGTGATCACACTTGGGGAATATGTGTGTAAACGTCACGCCGAGTGGGTGTATAAAGATTTGATGGGGTCAATGGGATCGGGTTCTACTTATAGCATGCCAGACCCCTTGCAATCATTGAACAGGATAAGACTGATGGAACCGTTGAGGAAACTTTGGAATATGAACGCCAATGGGAAAAAGAAGCGAGGGGAAAAGCAAAAACTGTAGGTAGATGGATTGGGATCGGTTTTGCCGCAGTCATATTGGTCGTGTCTATCATTATTGGTATAATCTATTACTACTCTATGTAAATCCCCATAGCCGTCAATTTAAGAATAACGTGAGTTTGATAAATCCCGTAGGGAATCAACACCGAATGCGCCTACGGCATTCGGTGGGGTAGAACGGAAATGTTAGTTTTAAGAATTTTCAGTTAATGAATATTACTGTTAGTTTATATCGTCCGTCGGGTTTCGCTTGTGCTCTACCCTTATGTATCACTTAGCGTTGTTAAAGGTAGTAGGCACGCTCCGCGTGCCGTCCGCTTTACATTTTGGGTGTGCCTACTACTTTGCATACGTATTAGTTTATATTAAAATGTGAAAAATATAGCCGAAAAATCGAAAACTAAATAACCCTGACCGTAAAGAGAGGTTGTTGAGCTATTTGAGGTCGATATTTCCGAAAAATAAGTGAAACCCAACTCTTTAGGACTCTCAAGACGGTTAAATTGTTGGGTTTCGCTTCGCTCTACCCATAGGTGTAAACTTAAGAAAATATCTGTGTTATTGTAAACATCTCTAAATACGCATGATTATTGAGACTGTCCCATATTTAGTCTCGTAGAGACGATATGTTTATAGCCCATGTATTACCACCCCTATTTAGCTCCGTAGGAGCGACATATTCTGATGGGTAGATGGATACGACAACATATCGCCCCCGACAAATGCCTTATGCGCATTTGGCGTTGATTCGCGGGGCTCAAAAGTGTTCACCATGTTTTCTATAAACATATCGTCCCCGCCAAATACCAAACGCGTATTTGGCGTTGATTCACGGGACTGAAGAGCATTTTTATATTCGGAAAATCCTTAAGTTTACACCTATGGGTATTCCGCATTAGCTACCATAGGTGCAAATTTAGTAGTTCTCCAGCCTTGGTAGGTGCGGTTTCCTAACCGCACCGTTGGTGTCAATTTAGTGATAGATATTCTTGTGGGAGGGCTTTCCAAGCCCGATAATTGTATATCTATCCGAATCGCAATTAGGAAGAAACGCGTTCGTAGTCGCGCAATTCATTGAGGCTCTTACATTTTACCTGAATAAGGTTACGGCACACGGCGTGTGCCTACTACAACCTATCTCATAAATCGTGGGAGGGCTTTGTAAACGCGATCTTCAAGAAATGTTTACTTCAGTAGAAACGCGACATTTGCATTAGTATTTTACGGCTTGGATTGAGCGTAGTGAAACAACAAATTCCGATTTATGAGATGCACTCTACTTTTAAAGGAGAAAAAATGCCAAAAGAATTAGTAGCAGTTGCCCCTCGACAACCTGTTTTAAGAGAATATGAAGATGGTCCCGTTCCCGCAGACAGTGTTCGTGTCCAAGTTGAATTCGGTGCGCCCAAACGCGGCACCGAACTGACAGCATACTACGGATACAACAACCCAAAATTTCCACTGAGACTTGGGAATATGTGCGTCGGAAGAATTACTGAAATCGGCGATGATGTGGAAGCCTTTGAGATAGGCGAACGCGTTGCTAACCACGGACATCTCAAAGAGACGCACACGTGGCGCGCGGGCAGTGTCCTCAAGATGCCAGACCAGATGACGTGGAAAGAGGCAGTCTGTTATGATCCAGCGCACTTTGCAATGTCCGCAATTCGTGATGGAAAAGTCCGCGTTGGCGAGCGTGTTGCTGTCTTTGGGCTTGGTGCTATTGGGTTGATGACAGTGCAGATGGCGCGAATCGCTGGAGCTGACTTCATCGCTGCCGTAGACCCGCTGGAAAGACGGCGGAAAGTTGCTGAAAAGACTGGAGCGGAACTTGTCATTGACCCAACTGCCTGCAATGTCGGAGAAGTCCTCAAAGAAGCGACCGGTGGGCTTGGCGTTGATGTGGCTGTAGAAACAAGTGCAGTTTACAAAGCACTTGATGATGCACTTCGCAGCGTCACTTTTGAAGGAACAATCGTCTACGCAGGACGAGCGAAAGAATGTACTGGCGGGCTTGACCTCGGTGCTGTCGCGCATGTCAATATTCCGAACATCATCTTTGCACGCGCCAACAGCGATCCCAATCGCGATCATCCACGTTGGGATTTCCGGCGTATCATCAATACTTGTTGGAAGTGGCTTGTTGAAGGACGATTTGAATGTGAAGATGTTGTTGATCCAGTTGTGCCGTTTGAAGATTCTGTTGAGGCTTACATAGAGATGGACAATCATCCTGAACGGAGTGTCAAATTGGGTGTCTCTTTCCAATAGCGACAATAAATTTAAAGGGCAGGTCTCTGCACCCTGCTAAACTCTAACATGGAGAATAAAATGAGAATTTTATTATCAGTTTGCTGTGTGATTTTAGTCTTAACATCTTGTAGTCCATCCGATGAGTCACCCAAAAAAGTGGCACGTAAAATTTCTATCAAAGTTGCCACAGAAATTGGACACGATTTTGCCGAAGGGGGTCTTTACGCCCACAAAACTGACGATTTTTTGACCTTACGATTTTCACATTTATCGTCTTTCAATCGTGCTGTCGATCCTATGCGTCTACTTTTTGAAAACATTTCTTTGGAGACAGATGGTGAACTGTTGCAATATCCTATCACAATAGGAAAAACCTGGGAATATAGATGGAATTCCAAAAAAGAAACAACTCTGGAGGGCTATGAAACGGTAGAAATTGCACTTGCCACTTTCACAGATTGTCTCAAACATAAAACAGTCATCACCGGTGCTCACATTGGAAGCAGATTGGAAAAAGAGATAATTAACGGGACACGTTATTTATGGTTTGCAAAGGGTGTCGGATTGGTAAAGATGCGCTATGAACATTCAAACGGAATTAATACCTACGCTGAATTAGTCGATTACAAATTATCGGGTGAAAGTAACGAATACTTCCCACTAAATATCGGTTCAACATGGACGTATCGGTGGAAAAACGATTATCATAACGAAGTCTTTTTTGAACAAGCACATCTGGACGTTAATCATAGCAATAGGGAACGGCATAAAGGTTCCCTACATCTCACTGTAAAAGTTAAATCGGAATCTGGTCAAGAGTTAGGCAAAAGAGATTTTTACATCAAAAATACAAGATCAGCACTGACAATCAGACAAGCAAGTTCACGACCTATAGTAAAGTCTACTTCAGTTATAGAATATCCCACAAGCATATTTTCAGATAATATTGAAGGCCACTGGCCAGAATTATTCCAGTTTCCATTGACTGTTGGAAAAACGTGGCGTAAAGAAGGTTTATGGAACTCACAGGTACAGACAACCATAGAAGATTATGAAGCGGTTAAGTGTGCTGCAGGCGATTTCCAGAAGTGCCTCAAACACAAAACTGTCTTCACAGGTGCTGAGGCTGACACTGAATTGAAAAGTGAGCTGATTAATGGGACGCGGTATCTATGGTTTGCAAAAGGAGTCGGACTGGTGAAGATGCGTTACGAACATTCAAACGGCGTTGTTACAGAAGCTGAATTGATAGACTACAATGTACCAGGAGAAAGTAACGAGTATTTCCCTTTGAATGTTGATACAACCTGGACTTATAGATGGCATAACAATTACCAACCTAAACCGCTTATTGAGAAGCTTCTTGTCAGTGACCCAAATATTCAACCAGAAACGCCTCTCAAAATTGCAACCTACGTCGTAACTATTGATGATCCGAAGGAGCGAGGGGAAATGCAAATAAGTTACAGATTAACTCCCAAAGACCCGAGTCTCGAAAAGTTGCAGTTACGTCTCAACGGTGATAGTAATTATATTCCACAGCATAATCAGTATGTCCCTGATGACAGTGAATATACTTCAATGAATCACCCAGCCATGCGTGGCTTAAACGTTGAACCCCGACCAATTGGATTTCCTCATTTTACGAAATCCCCTTACCCAGTTTGGAATATTAAATTTTTTAAACACGGTAACAAAAGTCCTATTACTTTAAACTACGAAATATCGCAAAAATATGCTGAAGATTACAAGGCTTTCCAAACTAAACGGTACGGACATGGATCATACTCAAAGACACGTCCCTATTTCCGAGATGATTGCATGCTTTGGTCAAGTGGTGATTTATTTATTGTTGGTGGAAAAAACGACAGCATTGATGTAGAGTTTAAACTTCCTGATGGTTGGAAAGTACTAACACCTTGGAAACGAATCGGAATTACGGGACATCGGTTCTCTGTTGAAAATCAAGAAGAATTAACTCTGAACTATTTACTAATAGGTGAACACGTTGAAGTTGTAGCACAATCAGACAAGACTGAGGTTGTGATTGGCATGGGTGGTAGTCTAAAAGCATCAAAAGATGAGATGCAGCGTACTGTTGAAAAGTTTCTACACGCTTATTCAAAGGTTTTTAAAGGGGGTCCAGAAGGTCGCGTGGTGTTTTTCGTAAATCCGTATGAAGGAGAAGGCAAAAAACGGATGGAAGGGCACGGTCGCAGGCACAGTGTTAGTATCTTGATGGATGAAACTTTGCATGCACAAACAAAACATGAATGGGCACCTTTTCTTGGGCATGAAGTATTTCATATCTGGAATGGACTCACGGCACTTAATCCTTTTACATCAAAGGAAAGATGGTTCACTGAAGGGGTAACGAATTACTATTCTGATATTACAGCAAAGCAACTCAACTATCTATCTGAAAGTGAATTTTTTGAGCGAATTGAGGATGCATGCGAAAAATATCTGGCGGTTTCTCACGAATATGCAATCGGTGATGATTTTAGGGATAGCCGTCTTCTATATGAAGGCGGTAGTCTTGTCGCAGCTTCATTAGACTTACAAATTCGCCACCTCACAAAAAACAGAAAAAATTTTAATCACGTTATGCAGCAGATGTATCGAAAGTTTCCTGATAATTCTATAGAATATACACAGCGCGACATCATTAGAACTGTCAATAAAGTCACAGGTAAAGATTTTGACCCATTTTTTGAAAAATACGTCACAGGAAAAGAGAGACTTCCGATCTCTGAATATTTTAACTATGCTGGCTTAGATGTTCAGATAGAATACAGCGAAGAATTACCAACAACCGATTATATTATTGACGTTCTTAAAACCAGTTTACAGAAAGAAAAGTGGCGTCTGATTTCTCTAAACGGTACGAAAGTCGAAAAGTTTGCTGACCTTCGCGAGAACGCTAAAACGTGGAAATCTGGTGACGAACTAACGGTAACAATCATAGAAAATGAGGAAACGCTCACTCTACCAATTACGCTAAGTGGAGTTGTCGAAAATCCACCAACGACAAGGGATGCAAGCGTTCGTATCACTAAAAAGACAGAGACGACTAAGTTACAGCGTGCTATTTTAGCAAGCATTTTAGGCAACAATTAATTATGAAAAGGAGACAACAATGTTTAACAAACCGAAACGTATCTTAATATTTGTGATTGCATTTGGATTAGTTGCATTGACAGCAACCGTTACCCTAACCCAAGAGTCATGGTTTCCATCCGAATGGGGAGCAGATGATAGGCGCGGGGCCGCAAACCGATTAACACCGCAAAAAGTGCTACAAGCCGCAAGTTTAATCAAAACTGGAGAAGTATATCAACTCGGCAGAGTCTATGAAAGCGGTATTCCTGTTTTCGGCACGCGGCATTATAGCCTTCGGATTCCAGCGATGTCCGGTCCACTCGGTGAAAATAAAACAACTTGGTTTGAGGAGATTTTCAGTGGTGAAATCGGGCAGATCGGCACTCAATTTGATGGACTCGGTCACATCGGGATCGGTGACCATTTTTACAACGGATTGGATCAACACGATTTTGCCAAAGCAGAAGGATTGACAGAACTCGGTGTTGAAAATGTGGGACCCATCGTAACCCGCGGTGTCCTGATTGATGTTGCTGGCTTTAAAGGTGTTGAAGTGCTTGGCGATAGTTATGAAATTACGCGCGCTGATTTAGAGGGCGCATTGAAAAAGCAAGGCGTAAAAATTACCCCTGGCGACGTTGTGTTTATTCATACTGGCTGGGGAAAATACTGGATGACAGATAATGAACGTTATAGTGCAACAGAACCCGGCATCGGCTTAGAAGCAGGACAATACCTCGTCGAACAAAAGATTGTGATGGCATGTTGTGATAACTGGGGCATTGAAGTTGTACCGAATCCGGATGAATCTCTTGCGTTTCCAGTACATCAGCTGTTTATCGTCAAACACGGTATTTACAATCTTGAGAACATCATCACAGAGGAATTAGCAGCGGACGAGGTCTATGAATTTGCCTTCAGTTTCGCGCCGCTTCGTCTGAAAGGTGCTACGGGTTCACCCGGTAATCCGATTGCAATTCGATAATCCTCACGGGACAGCTTTCCTGCTGTCCCACAATCCCTTCATTTTTCTTTCCACATCTGCACAAAATTGTACATATAATTTCACTTTTGCCCCTTTTTGTGCAATTCAAACCTCAATCTGCGCGCTTATCCGCATATTTACTATGTTCGGCACTGGCACAGAAATTGCTCATACATAGACAATAGTAAATGGCAAAGCCTATGTGCAAACCAGTAAAGTGACGGAATATCGTTAGCGTAATCATTACAGAGGAGATAAAACAGTGCGAATAGATTTTGCAAAGTCAACTTATACTTTTGTCATAATAACGTTAATCGCAATTATTAATATTGGGTGTAACCTGAGTATTCTTGAGCAGAGTCAAAATACGGTTGCCGAGGCAAAACCGCAAGAGAACATTTTCACGGTTGTAGACACGACAGATCCGAAAAATCCAGCACTCATGACTTCTATCAACCTACCGTTTCGTGTTAGTCAAAACAACAATGTTGTCCTTTCAGGGAAACACGCTTATGTCACATCTGAAAATCATCTACACGTCATTGATGTTTCCAACCCACAACAACCATCATATATGGCATCAATAGCGTTCCCCGACAGAATCGGTAAGGCACGCGTATCTGGAAATCATGTTTATGTTGCAAGCAAGCAGAAGATTTATCTCGTAGACGTTTCCAATCGACTTCAACCAGTGAATCAATCTATGGTGAAACTACACCAGGCAAACGTAATAAGAGAATTCGATATCCATAAATCCTACCTATATATTATGGATATCCATGACTATCTGCACATTTATTCCTTAGACAACGGGAATGCTCAATTCGTTGAGTCTGTTGGGACAATATCTCCTTCATCGTTAGTAGGTGTTAGAGCTAAAGGAACAGAAGTAGAACAGATTCTGATGCAGCATAGACACTCTACTGACCCTGGTTGGGCAGCACTTTCAGATAGAACCGACCTCTTAGAGATAAGTGGTAGATATGAGAAGGTCCGCGTTACCGATAACAATCTGGTATTGATAAGTTATAGATATCCAAATCGCGATATTACTATCGTCTGGGGAAAGAACCAAGTTCGTCCTTATATGTGGGAGTGGCTTGAACACTACAACTTAGAGGGGAACTATCTCGCTTATCTCTACTTGACAGGGAAAAAGACGCTCACCCGAGGAAAACCTACAGATGCTTATGTTGAACGTTCAAACAAGATTCAGTTCGCCATGCAAGACCAATGGTCCGAAACAATAGACATTGAAGAAAATAATCTATTAGGACCGATCACTGATTTCCAAATTTCTCAGAATTTGCTTTACGTAGTAAACGCAAAGGGTTTTCTTTCTGTTATTGACCTCGATGCGCAAGCAAAACATCGTTTTATATCTGCTACAACACTTCAGGAGCAACATCCGATCAGCATAGCCGTTGGAAAAAACTACGCCTACGTGTTAGCAACGCCTGAAGAGTCACAAAAATGAAACTTTGTGTTTAGTTGTGTATTGATGTCCGTTCTAATGATTAAGGAAACGTCCTGTGAAAATACCAGCAATTTCCATCGCATCCCATAACATCACACGCCTCATTATTGGTGGTAATCCGTATAGCGGCATCTCGCATCAATCTCCTGCTGCATCAAAAGCGATGGAGGATTACTATACGACACATCAAATTATGGCGGACCTTTCACAAGCGGAACAGAGCGGTATTAACACCGTGCTTGCGCGGGCAGATAAGCATATCATGCGCACGCTCAATGAATACTGGAACGCAGGTGGCACAATTCAGTGGATTGCGCAAACACCGAAGCCAACAGAATATAGTGACCTCAACGACTACCTCAAAATTATCGCTTGCTACAAACCAATTGCAATCTATCATCACGGCGGCACCACTGATGAGTTATATGCTCAAGGACAACTCAATTCATTGAACGATAGTCTCAAACGTATCCGTGACCTCGGATGTGCAGTCGGTATCGGCACGCACGACCCACAAATCCTAAAATACTGCTACACAGAAGGATATGATGTTGACTTTTATGTCTGTGCGTTGTATAATCATACACGGCACAGAGAACTATATCTGCCAGATGACCGTGATGCTGCAGTCGCTGCTATTCAAGCGGTGCCGATGCCTATAATTGCTATAAAGGTATTAGCAGCAGGTAGAAATGAACCACATGGAGCTTTTCAGTTTGCACTCGAAAATATAAAACCAATTGACGCTATGGCAGTCGGGATGTCCACCCAATTCCAACCTGACCAGATTCGCCAAAACGCACTGACTGTCGCTAAACTTATCCACACCACTGGTAAGCGCACTTTCTAAGCGCGCAATGCATGAAAAAACCGAAAATGAAACGAATTGTAGAACCAGAAGTCATGGACACAGCGGAAGCCGCCGAGGCTTACGATGCGATGGAGCATGGAGAGGTTGATGAGGCTTTTGTTAATCGGGTTATTGAACTCGGGGCAGACACAGGACATTTTCTTGATGTCGGCACTGGACCTGCCCAAATCCCCATCCTACTCGCACAACGTTGTCCAAATATCCACATCACCGCCATAGACCTATCCGAGGAGATGTTAAAAATAGCGAAACGCCATGTCGCGGATGCTGATCTCACCGACCGTATCACACTTGAACATGTTGATGCCAAAACCTTACCCTATCCCGACAATACTTTTGACGGACTCATCTCCAACAGCATTGTACATCATATCCATGATTCATTGTGTGCCCTTAAAGATATGGGAAGAGTTGTGAAGCCGAACGGAATGGTTTTAATTCGCGATCTCATTCGTCCAGAAACGCCAGCAGATGCACAAGCTTTTGTCGACCGTTATGCCGCAGATGATACCCCGTATCAACAGAAACTCTATTACGATTCCTTCCTTGCTGCCTTCACACTTGCCGAAGTCAATCAAATGTTGATACAGATGGGCTTGCCCGGCGCAGTTGTCGTCCAAAGTACTGATCGGCACTGGTCAATTGAACGTAGTATGACGTGAGTTCTATAATAAAATCCAAATATAAATGTCCGTTGGGTAGAGCGGCAGCGAAACCTATAAATCAACGCTGTGGATGCTTTATGGCATTCAGCCAAATCAACGTCAAATGCGCTTGTGGCATTTGACGGGTGTCAACTTAAGGAAATTAACCTGTATTTTTAAGTGTGTTTCAGCCCCAGAGGGGCGAAAAGTGTATAGAACAGTCTTAACACCCATTCACAAAGCCCCAGAGGGGCGAAAGGTGTATATGTTTGTTTAGGATACACCTCATGCAGCATGTCACACGCGCTTGCTGCCACCGCTGGTGCTAAAGAGGCGCTTTACAGCGTGCTATAAACATAGCATCCCTATGGGATTCAAGAACATTATTCATATTCGGAAAATCCTTAAGTTGACACATAAGGGTAGAGCGATAGCGAAACCCGACACATATAGGCAATTGTTGGGTTTCGCAAACACTTACTAACGGAGAATATAAACTCTCAGTAACACTAGAGCGTATCTCATAAATCATTTGTAGGGCGAGGTCCCGGGGAATGCCATAAGACATTCGGACCGTTGATTTGGTGCCTCGCCATCTCTCTCATAAGTGGAAACAATGGGCGGGCACAGAGACCCGCCCCTACAATAAGCGTGAGGTTTGTCAATACCTTCGCCAAAAAAAGTTGAATAAATAGGGCTGATGTCCTAAAGTTATAGTAAGAAAAAACAATAACTTTG
>JAGWBU010000120.1:0-12182 GCA_021295735.1 Candidatus Poribacteria bacterium
ACACACAAAACAATATCGGTCAGAACCTTATTGATGGACATGTTCCATAAACTTATGGGTAATAGTAAGATTGTAGGGCGGGGTCCCTGTGCCTCGCCAAATACCATACACGTGTTCGGCGTTGATTTGGATAAATCAGGCTTACAAGGTCTCCCTCCACCAAGAAAGATGACCTGGCTAATAACAAAATATTTACACACCCAAACCGTTCTTTGAGTAACCTTAAAGGTGCATCCGTTGTTGTGTATTAAATGAAAACTATGTGCAAGTAAAGGAAACTCATGCGTAATACAATTACTTACAGACACTGGCAGCCCGGTGATGATGACGCCGTTCTGAAATTGTTAGTGCCAGCTGAACAATGCAAGGAAGACTATTATCGGAGAAAGTTTAACGATCCATCACTTGAGCCTGAAGGCATTCGTATAGCATTAGTTGGTAAAAGGGTCGTTGGACATGTATATGGTTCTCAGACTTCGCTCATTGTTGAAGGAAAAGTCCAAGATTTTGGTTTGGTGACACTTGTATTTGTTGCTCCAGACATGCGCCAACAAGGAATTGCAACCCGCTTGATGCAGGACCTAAATGCATACTTTGAGGAAAAAGGCTATAGAGGAAGCATTCTATATGTTGAGACTGCAGAAGCTTATCAACTGTATGAAAAAGTTGGATATCAAAAGGTTACCAGAGAGTTACGAACAGAACTTCCTGCTCGTCCCAATTCCTCTCCACTCAAATGGAGAGCGGTGAAAGCTGAAGATTTTGATATCTTACATCAACTGAAAAAGCGATGGGGAAATCAGAATTTTCCTATTTTTTGGAATCATCAAGTTAAAGAAATACATCAGTTTAGTATGAAACAGTATCGTGTCTTACGCCGCGGGACAAACATCATAGGTTATGCCAAATGGGATGAACCGTCTGGATATCGTCCACAAGGGTTGATTCGCGACCCAATAGCACCAGATGAAGATCCGATGGATATTATCACATCAGTCCAAGCAGAGATTACAGCAATGCATGCATGGCAAACAACTGAAGGGAGTAGATATGAAGACCCACTGTGTTCCCTCGGTTGCATACTCAAACCCACGAAGATGATCGATATGTTGGCATCCTTTGGTCAGGAGATTGATTTGTCCGAGATGCACCGGACCGTGTGGTGAAGTATTATAGTAGATTTGAGAATTACTTGCACACTTTTGAACTGTCCGAGGGAATTCCGATTCCCGATATTCGCAAGAGGTCGCGATTCGGAGATCGCTCCTACAAAAAACGTGTAAACTTATTTTATATTCTACTATATAAACCCAAGTTGCCACCTATTTGGCGAATGCTCTTGTGGGAGGTGTTTCTAACCCCGATTTATAACAAAAGATGTCCAGAATCAGCGAAAAATCCTTGTTTTCCAGTTAAAATAGTGGATGGCTGATTGAAATCTTGTCCGTAGCAACTTAGGTTATCATAAAAACATTATAGGGAAATCCCATGGATATAAAAGAAATTTATAGGTGGCAACTCAGGTTGTTAATAATGAAAACTATTTTGCAAACTTTAGGGGACTCATGCATAATACAATTACATACAGACATTGGCAGCCTGGTGATGATGACGCAGTTTTAGAGCTGTTAGTCCCTGCTGAACAAGTCGACGAAAATATCTATCGAAATAAATTTGAAAGTTCACACATTGAAGCAGAAGGAATACGTTTAGCACTCCTCAATGAAAGAGTCGTGGGGCATGTATGGGGTGAACCCCGTTCATTCTACACCGAGGACAAGTTCCAGAGGTTTATAATAGTAGGAGCTGTCTATGTTAATACAGATATGCGTCGTCAAGGGATTGCAACCCGTTTGATGCAAGAACTGCATGCACACTTCCAGAAAGCGGGCTATCGTGGAAGTATTCTTGATGTTGATACAGAAGAAGCAATTCGATTGTATCAGAAAGTTGGCTACCAGAAATTCACGCAAGAACTTCAAACACAACTTCTACCAAATTCTAATGTCTCGCAACTCAAATGGACAGAGGTGAATCTAAAAGATTTAAGTGCCTTTCCGCAATTGGATGAGAGATGGGCAAAACACAATTTTCCAGTTGAATGGAATTCACAAGGTATGAAAGTACATCAGGACAACATGAGCGGGTATCGCGTTTTGCGTCATGGTCAAAAAATTATTGGTTATACAAGATGGGAAGAACCTTCTGGATATTATCCACATGGGTTAATCCAGGACCCTATCGTGCCGGAGATGGACTCGATAGAAGTTATTGCGTCAGTACAGGCAGCAATCCCAGCACCGCGCGCATGGCAAACTTGCGAAGGAAGTAAGTATGAATTCCCACTCCGTTCCCTTGGATGTATACTCCAGCAAGGAAAGATGGTCTATATGGTTGCATCTTTTGGTCAGGAGATTGATTTGTCCGACATGCACCGGACCGTGTGGTGAAGAGTATGGTCCTAAAAACGAAGGACAAGAATCTATGGAGTCACATCATTGTTCATCATTAAAATAATCAAGGATTGTATTATGCAGGATTCTATTTGTTGCTACCAATGAAGCAGTGTCTTTTGTGATGGCTTGTCCCTGAATATCCGTCACCGTTCCACCAGCTTCCCGCACAACGACAGTAATCGCAGCAATATCCCAGACACTAATCGCCGCTTCAATCACAGCATCCACTCTTGCAGAAGCGACAAGGTGATACATATAAAAGTCTCCGAACCCTCGGGTACGTGCAGCATCGTTGATAAGGTTGTAAATACCGGGGAAAGTGCCTTTCTCTACAAACCATTTCAACCCGCCATGGCATACCATTGCGTCTGTAGGTTCTGAAACATCGGAAACGTTGATCGGTTCACCGTTCAGGAATGCCCCATTGCCAACTTCAGCATAAAGAAGTTCGTTTAATAATGGCGCATTAGAAACGCCGAGGATAAGTTCGTCATCTTTCATTAGGGCAATCTGTGTGCCGAAGATCGGAATTTTCCGAATGTAATTCTTCGTAGCATCAATCGGATCAATAATCCACATATAAGGTGATGTGCCTTCTTGCGTTCCGTACTCTTCACCCAAGAACCCGTGGTCGGGAAATGCCTGCGTGATGGTTTCTCTGATCGCTTTTTCCGCTTCAGTATCGGCGCGGGTAACTGGGGTTTCGTCTGCTTTTAGTTCAACTTTCAATGTATTCCCAGTATAGTATGATGTAATAATCTTTTCTGCGTTTTTTGCCGCCTCTAAAGCAACGGTTAAAAATTGGCTGGTCATGAATTCTCCTATCTATAGTTCAATTTACAATCATAACCTAAGTTGCTACGGACAAGATTTCAAGCTTGCAGACATTGCTTTTTACTGAAAAACAAGGATTTCCAGCTAATTAAACCCCTCCTACAAGAGCATTCGCGATATAGGTAGCAACTTGGGTAATCATAGTGAAATCTAAAATTACTTGGACAGTTCTTTATAGGTTTGCTGCGTTTGTAGTCGCGCAATTCATTGCGCCTCTTCCTGTGAATCAACGCCAAATACCAAACGCGTATTTGGCGTTGATTCGCAGGTCGCGACTTTAAAACTGTAGAACACTTTGTCCGCGCCGAGTGACAATGTCCAGTTAATTGTAAAACCCACTATAATGAGACATCGTAAATCGGCGCGCTTACAAAGCGTGCCTACTACTTTCTAACGAAGTGAAATTACAGGACAATAAACACCTTTTTGTTCTCGGTACCACCACGTTCCTTCCTCACGTTTCGTAGCAATGTCGGTAAAATGGTAATCGTAAAGCATTGCGCGGACATAACGTGGTGGTGTATCGGGAAACGGATTATCTCTCAACAACTGCAGTACTTCAGGTTTGCCTTGTAGAAGTGCCCCCATAAAATCAAGAAACCATGAGGTATTTCGGTAGTTTCCTCGAAGGGCAGCAAACCACATCTGCCAGTCTAATCTCGGTTGATGTGGTGCAACCCATCCGGGTGCACGGTTCAATTTACCTGGTTTCCATTTAAATTCGTAAGTTTTCCATGTAATTCTGTCGTTACTGCCTTCAATAATAATTTCAGGACGCGACTCAGTCATATCTGCAAATAGTCCGTAGGTGTTTACACTTCGAAACGGTCTCATCCATGCAAGTTCTGGTAGTCTCGCTTCTCTAAAAAGTTGTTCCCCAAATCGCATGCTGCTCACGAAGAAAAGAATTATTGCTACAGCCACAAAGCAGATTTTACTAATTCTGCGCGGCGTATCTTTGACAACATGTATACTCGACATGAAACGTTTTGGTAGCAGAGATTTCCATGTTATATCGTCAATCAAAAGTAAGCAAAGTGCTATAGTCAACAAATTAAAAAAGCAGTAATTTCCTGTTAGCAAAATTAATATTTGGAGACCTATTAACCCTATACACCCTGCAGTTCGTAAACGACGTGGTGCAAAGATTAAGAAAGGGACTCCTAATTCAATAACAAACATACCGATAACTGAGATTTTGTGAAACCACTCAGGCAATTGATGGACATACCACCCTACCCACGTTGGCAATGGCTGCGTTTCATAGTGAAAATTGAGTGCGGTAAGATTACGCCATACCTCATCACTTGCAAGTTTGACAAACCCAGAGGCAAACATTAAGCGGAATAGAAGCCAGCGTAATAACCACAAAAACGCAGCGGAAGGTTCGGACGCACGTGAAAATGTATCACGTATTTTGAACGGTGCAAAAAAGATCGCCAAAAATCCTGCCTCAAGAAGCAGAACATCCCATTGGAAACTCAGGAAAACTTGCCCAACCGCTACTAAGGATAAATAAAATCCCCATAAACCGATTAGGCATCCGGTTGGGAAAAAGCCCGCGATTAAGACTAAAGAGAGGACAATACCACCAGCACATATAAGGTGAAGAAAAATATCTGTAGAATTTAACCAAAAAAGAGTCGGAACAAGGTGATAACCCTTCGCCCCTAATTGTTGATGGACAGCTGCTAAATAGTCGTCTGCTGGTAAAATCCCATTGCTTCCAACGAGTCCATGAATCTGCACCCACAAAGATAAAAATGCAATTAAGTAGATACACCCAATTCCTCGTAGAAAAACCCAACGTGAAAAAATGAAGGTTGTTCTTTCAGTGTGCGTTCCCCACAGCCAACGCGTCATCGCAGAGAAGAACGGACGATGCTTTGCAACAAATCGATAAATTGCTTCAGACAAGGGGGCAAACCCTGGTAAATTGTAGTAACACCAAAGGAGCAAGCGGTTATTTAGGGCACGTAAAACTGCCTCAGTACCAGAAAAAACCTGTTCGTTTTCTAAGATCAATTGCACTGAAGATTGAAAGGCTGAAAGTGGAATCTCTGGGAATTGTTGAGATACCTCTTGATAGGGAGCATAGTCTATACGATCTTGTGTAACGTGTTTCCACTGTGCAATCCAGCATTGGCAAAAATCGCAGTCGTTATCGTAGACAAGGAGCGGTTTGCTAACTTGTGATTGCATCTGAATAGAGGATTAGTTCCATGCCCGATGAATTTTGGTGATTGCATCGACCACCTGATCCATATCCGAGTCAGAACCGAGGAGTAGATTTTGGAAAAGCCACACGCTCTGTTCACAAACTAATTCAGCATTTGGACATGATAATAAACGTATGAGGTAGGGATATTTCTCAGCGACGTGTGCCATGCCCGGTTCCTCCGAAAGCGGAGAACGATAACCGATAGAACACGGTATCCCTTCAGCAGATAGGGCGTTGACAAATTCCTGTCGCGATTTCCCTCCAAAACCTTCTGGGTTATACTTCATGCAATAAAGGTGATATCCGTGTTTTGTAACCCATGGGGCAAGTTCAGGAGGTGTGATACCGGGTATGGTTTCTAATGCGTTGGAAAGACAGACAGCATTCTTGTTGCGTAGGTCAGTTTGTGCCTCCAGCAGTTCTAATCTCACCGACAGTATCGCTGCAAGGTATTCAGAAGGACGGTAATTCCATCCAAGTCGAGGATATTCCCATCTTGCACCGCCGGGTGCACGGCCAACATTCATAAAGGCACAAACCCTGTCGTGAATATCTTTGTCGTTTGTGGTAACCATACCACCTTCACCCGAAGTAAGATTTTTGGATGCTTGAAAACTAAATGCACCAACATCGCTAAGACTACCCACTTTTTTTGTCTGGTATTCTGCACCATGTGCCTGCGCACAGTCCTCAATAATTTTGAGTTGATGACGTTGGGCAATTTCCTGTAACGCCCTCATATCTGCTGGATGACCACCGAGATGAACAGGAAGGATCGCGCGGGTTTCTGGTCGAATTGCAGCCGCTACCGCTTCGGGATCAATTGTATATGTATCTGGGCAAACATCTACAAATGCTACGGTGCAGTTACGTTCTAAGACTGCACTTGCAGTCGCTACAAATGTATAGTTCGGGACGATGACCTCTCCACCATCGCTGAACCCATCAAGATCAAGTGCTCCAGCTAAAGCAGCACTGATAGAATCTGTCCCGTGTGGCATAAAAAGGGCATAATTTGTCCCAGAATACTGGGCATACTGCTCACAAAAACGCGGGAT
This sequence comes from Candidatus Poribacteria bacterium, assembly GCA_021295735.1. GTDB lineage: Bacteria > Poribacteria > WGA-4E > WGA-4E > WGA-3G > MSPOR6. The sequence goes on from JAGWBU010000120.1 coordinate 6,570, forward strand.
CATTGTCCCACCGCTACCTTCGTTACCACTCATATAGACATCGTGAAGTAATGGCTCTATCTTAGATTCCCACTCATCAGATGTCCGTATCGGCCAGGACGGCCACGGGTGGGTTTGTGTATTTCGGACAGGTGTTCCACCAGATACTGCTAATTGATTGGACATGTAAACTCCAATTTTTCGGCTGTATAAAAATGTTTAGTTTCGTGGAAGTATTGAGCGTTAGCAATTAGGAAATGTAAACTGCTTTTGCCGATGATATTCCTCACTTGTCTCAGTAGGAATTAGAGATTCCGAATAACAACTATCTGTCGGATGGAATTATGTTTCCCTCTTCATCTAAATACACAACTTCCCATCCCTCTGGTTCTATCCCTTTATTCTTTAGGTCAGCTTCCTGTTTCTTAGAAAGTTCTGGGCCTATAACAGATATAATTTCTCCATTCTCCGATCTTGTTTTAGTACTTACCTGACGAATCGACAATCCATTTTCCGTTTTCTGTACGTACATCCTTCCCGGAATAGAAGGTAATGCTTTTCCATTTACCACAAACCAGTCATTAATTCCTGGATAGGTGCGTTTTGCCTCATTGGTAACCTGATGCTTAACGCGATGCTTTTGTAGCATTGAGTCTATGTGTGTATCTTTAGCGATTTCGAAATCATCTTCAGAATGAAATTCCTTCATAATGAGATCCACACGTAAATTGAGTAATCTATCATAATCCTTAAATTTTTCTATTGTGAAACCTTTATTTATGAGCATCTGAATCCACTCTTGGCGTGGGTATTTCGCATCCATACTTTTCAATGTAATCTCAATCCTACGTTTTTCACCGAAAGATGTTTCCATACCAGTAGCCCACTTAGCACTTGAAGCGCGGGAAGTGTATCTTTTATCAAACGCTTTCATAAGAGCATCAACGGTTTGAGGACCGGTATAACTATCTGTCTCCACATCATTATAAGTTATCCCTTGACATCCGACTATGGTAATTCCGACAATGAACAAAAGTAAAACATTCAAGACAATAGGTTTCATGATTATTCTCCTTGATTGAACAAATCTTTGTAATCTTTTCTTTAAGATAGAAAATTATTCTCTGTTAGATTATATTCTCATGTAATGTTTGATAGGTTTAATCGTAAATCGCTATTGTTTAACCCATAGCCTACCCTAATATAGAAAATATTGCAAGAAAAAAGACTATTTGACAATCGCAGAATTAGGGTATACAATTAAAGGGTATAAATGTTTTTATAGCAATAAATTGCTTTTAACAAATAAGGAGTTACAAATTGAAGAATTTTTTGATCATGCTGCTTATGTTAGGATTTGCAGCTATTAGCATTACCGGGTGTGAAAAGAAAATGGTGGATTCCATGATGGATGCTGCTAAACCATCAGAGACACCAACAAAGGATAATCCTGAGGCGTATACAGTTGCCTTAGTACAAGCGGCAATTGATCTCTACAAAACAGAAGGCCTCGATGCAGTTATAGCTTACCACAATGATCCCGCCAATATTGATGGTCAGCGGTATGTGTTCATTACAGATGAAAACGATAACTTTCTCGCACACGCGCCAATGCCAGAATTGATTGGTACAGATCTTAAAGATGTCAAATGGCTTGAAGAGGATGTTGAACGTCATGATGGATCTACTTTGGGGGCAAAAATAGCCGAGGCAACTGCAACAGGGGCATGGATTGACTACTTATGGCCCAATCCGGTAAGTGGCGAAAATGAACAGAAACGCACTTGGGCGATTCGACACGATGGATACCTTTTCGGTTCAGGATATTATGTGCCGATAGAGGACGATTCTGAAGAGCAAGCCTCAGAAACAGTAGAAAATTAAAATAATACATGGCGAGGAATTTTCCTCGCCATTCCTACAAATTTACCATCCACACAATTGGCGTGTCTACTTTTAATTGTGAATCGCCACAGTCGTCGGGAATCGGAGTTCCCTCCTACAACACTTAACATTTCTGTAGGAGCGATCCCCGAATCGCGACATTTACCCAAATACGAATGGATACAGCACGATTGGGGCATTCTCCAGCACCAATTCATTTACTTTCCACTGATAAGCGTCCGTATCGCATCCACTGCCTTTTCCGTATCTTGGAGTGATGTGTTTGTATTGCCACTTGATGCAAGTGCTTCGTCAATTTGCTGTGATAGTTCACTGAGTGAACATCGCCTCACAATTGAATTTTGTTCCATATACGCATAGACTTTATACCGCTTCGGTTGTCTCCGACTTTTTCGTGAAAGTGTCAGAACGATAACTTTACATCCGCTACTTGCTGCTTCACATACCATTGAAAAACTATCTGCTGTAACAATAAGTAGGTCGCTTAGAGCAAGAATAACTTGATACGGGTCATCAAGTTCTGAAGATGCGTTTGGCTCAATGAAGATCGGGCACCAGTCCGCGGATTTCAGCGTTGATGCTAAATGTGCTGTCACATCTGAAGGTGTTCTACGAGAGGTCGTCACCAAAATCTGCACTTTCATTTTCTTGGTAACTGCCTTGCATATCTCGCATAGATGCTTAGCGTCTGCTATAGTGATAGTCTCGTGTTTGTCCGTCCCACCGACGAGTATACCGATGCGCGGGCAGGCTGGCAGATTGAGTTTTTGCTCCAACGCTGTTCGTTCGGCATTTAGTGTATCTGGAGAAATAGGGTTTGGTACACCGATCGTTTTGCAGGCATTCCCTCTGCCTTTACCACTCTCCCACGAAAGCATCGGGAGAATTGCGAGATCAAAATAACGGATACCTATAGGCGAAGGTCTACGACAGGTAACCGTTTTGGCATTAAGGATTTTACCGAGGAGTAAATTAACTGCAGCTACAGATGATCCAGTAGAAAGAACTATGTCTACATCTTGGATTTGTAAAACGGAGTTATAGGTGGATGGGGTAAGGCTTGACCGGAGGAGTGTGTGGATAAACGAAACAGATAATGGAATACCTCCGAAAATACAGATAAAAATTCGTAGCAGATTATCGCGCCATTTAGCACGGAATTGTATCTCAAGCCATTCCATTTGGCATTCAGGCATTTTTTGCACAATGCCCAAAGATTGTTTGTAATGCCCTGGTTTAGTGTCACTTAAGATAACAACTTTCATTTTAATTTATATTCAATCAACTCTGACACACCGCGTTCATCTTCGATTTTGACAATACCAACATGAGGAACGAACCAAATTGTTTGGTCACGTACGGTTGACTCCTCATTAGACAAAACAGTTTGCAAGATTTTTGTATGATATATGACTTGAAATGCGTTCTCAAACCGACCTGCAGGTGTTTCAATAGAACCTTTGCTAATTACCTCACCTTTGATATTGAAATGCATCTCAAAAGGAAATTGAAGGAGAGTTAGGTTTTGTAACATAATGTTTCCATTTACCTTTATATTGAAAGCATCCCATTGGGAATTGGAAATTAAAGGTATTTGGAAGAAGAGGAGTTCGGGAAAAGAAGTTGGCTCAATTGACACATTTACGTTCAAGCCTTGAAATTCATCCTTTACTGAGGTAAGGAGATCGGTTTGGATATAGCGGTCTATCTTTTCGCCAACATTGAAAAAGATTTGATTTTGACTATCTCGGAAGGATGTCGGACTTAGGAAATCAAATTCTGTTTCTGCAATTGAAGGATTGTAGGTAAAGGTCAGATAATCTCTGTCTTGAGAGTCGTTTCCATCTGTAATTTCCCGTGACCATTTGGATCCGTTAGCGTTTCGATAGACCCATCTGTTTCCAACAGCGTCGGGGAAATAGTTCGGTTCTGTTTCAGCAGGTTCCAGTATTTCATCAGAACCGCACGCAAAAAGCAACAAGACACTGCAGAGAGTTAAAAATAATGCTCGCATTTCATTTGAGATTCTACAGTGTACTTAAAATGTTGTCCAGAAGAAAATATAATGAAAGGCGCGAGAAAATCGCGCCTTCTACCTGCTGCATTGTTATTCTGCAGACTCTTCATTTAATGCTTTCACAACCATGCTCTCTAACTTTTCACCTCTTGCACTATTAGAGATTAATTTGCCCTCTTTGTCAATAAGCCACATATTGGGAATAGAATAAATACCATACTGTCGTGAAACAGGACTATCCCATCCTTCTCCACTGAAAACTTGACGCCACGGTATGTCATTCTCTTTGAGAAAATCACGGAGTCTTGTTTCATCGGTGTCAAGACTGATTCCGATAATATCAAACCCTTTGTCCTTATATTTTTCGTAAACTTTTTTGACATTAGGCATTTCCGCGATGCACGGTCCACACCACACTGCCCAGAAATCCACTAATACGACTTTCCCACGATATGCCTCAATGGAAATAGGTTTACCGTCAAGATCCGTTGCCGAAAAATCGGGAACCATCTCGCCAAGGAACGCCAACCCCGGTACATACTTTTTCCGGTATTCCAATGCTAATTCATCATTCCCGCGTTGTTTGTGAATCTTCTCAAGTCTTTCTAAAACAACGCGGTTTTTTGGCATCTGTTTTTCAAGCTCTTCATATAGTTGAAGTTCTTCATCATGCCGATTCATCGCCCTAAGCATATCTCCAACGTACGAATAATGGTATGCGTTGTTAGTATCCATGACCGTTTTGAAACGGTCTATAAGATTTTCAGCCTCTTCCTTTCGTTCTGCCTTCATATAGAGTTTAAAAAGTGTAAGATATGCGCTAAAGAAACGCCCATTGTCCGGCATTTTCTGCAATCCATCTTCCAACGCATCAATGGCTGCTTCAACGCTACCATAAATTTTAACCAGTGAATTCTGCCACGAATAGGGTACTTGATACACTTTATTCCCGAAACTCAAGCTTAAGGTGTTTGCAATTGTTCTTTCATTATGATGTAAACAACGTACAAGTGGTGTGACATCACCGAACAGTATTTGAGATTCCATGGTACTTTTTCGAAACTTTGGAGCTAACTGGTAATCGTAACTTATTGCATTTTTTGGATCTTTGGTATATGGGTGTATTGCTTCACCATCTTTCTTATCTGCAGGACAAATCAAGATACCTTTATCCACCATGTGTTTAGGAAGAAGTTCCGAGAGCCACTCTGGATAATCTCCGTGTTTTTCATGATAGGTTTGAATTGCCCTTCCAATTTCTTGGAGATTATGTGTGCAAATTTCAATATTCTTAGCATTCTGTTCTGCAGCGAGATCATTGCTCGCTTTCTTTTTAGATGTCTCTTCTGCATAAACAGAAGTAATCAACAAACTCAACACGATTCCTAAGGCTATAATAACTCTCATTTGATGTCTCCATAATTTGTGTGAAGAATTTAAACTCATTATAATGAACTTTAGTTTATAACGTGAATTTGATAAGAGAAATGGTATTGTGTGATAGTAAAGAACCTTTTGAAATAGTGAAATAACCAAACCTGTTATAAAATAACTTGAGGTCGGTGTAAGAGATATGAAGTGCTTAATACTTGAATCTTATACCATTTCTATAAAATAACATACCTTTTGCTGATTCGTAGTCGCGCAATTTATTGCCAAATCAACGCAGCATGCGCTTGTGGCATGCTGCGCCTCGGACATTCTAATTCGAA
>JAGWBU010000120.1:12428-27842 GCA_021295735.1 Candidatus Poribacteria bacterium
AAGCTTGCAGACATTGCTTTTTACTGAAAAACAAGGATTTCCAGCTAATTCTTATGCTTTCTTTTCTAAATCGGGGTTACAAACCCCTCCTACAAGAGCATTCGCGATATAGGTAGCAACTTGGGTTATAAATACACAGCATCAACACAAAAAGCACCAGTCTTCACTGATGCCTTTAATAACTTAAATCCTATATTGAACTCTCTTTCTTGTTCTATCTACATCTGATTTTTAGGCAAATCCGATATAACGAGCAATATAGAAAAAGCGAAATAGCAATCGAGTGGATTCACCTCTTTTCTGTGTCCAGTAACTATCTTTTGAAACGAGATAGAGATGAATTGAAATGTGATACCATCAGTGATATTGAAGGTGAGTAACATCATCACGTCACTCTTATGGTAATTTCCAATTCGTTACTATCCTTGATATTATCAGGGGTAACTTGTGTCATTATAGTCAACGGCATATCCAATATTCTTAGGACATGCCGCATCATATAATGAATATCGCCTTTTGTAACACCAGAGAGAAATAGGACTTCACAATAATTTTCATTCGTAAGTCTGTGCATTTGTTTGACAAGTGACTTCGTGACCCGATCCAATCCATCTTTTTTGATTGGATCAGGTCCTATTATAATCCGGATCATATAGATTAAACTCTCCTCACATTTTTATCCTGTGCGCGTGCTTTCGCTCCTGTGGAGCGGCATACTACCCATCACACATAAATACCTTCTCGAATTATGCAAAACCGATATAGCGAGCAACAAAGAACACAGCAAAATAGTGGACAAGTGGGTTTAATTCTTTATGACGTCCAGTGACTATTTTTAGAAACGAAATAGAAATAAATCCGAATGCGATTCCTTCGGTAATACTAAAACTTAGCGGCATCATTACAACAGTCAGCGCAGCGGGGATCGCTTCGGTAAAATCGTCCCAATTAATGTTCACCAGGTCTTTGAGCAACAAGCCACCAACTACTATTAATGCAGGACCGATAATGGGATAAAGGTCGGGTTTACTGGGATCAATTGGATCAATGTAGCCACTTCCAACGATTTCAATGAGTGGTCTAAAAAACAGTGCCAGCAGCATGAGAAGACCGGTGACAATTGATGTAAGTCCGGTGCGTCCTCCCTCAGCGATCCCAGAGGCACTTTCAATATAACATGTTACTGTAGAAGTTCCAAGACAAGCACCGCCTACTGAACCGATAGCATCTGTCAAGAGTGCCTGTCTACCTTTAGTAAGTTTTCCATCCTCAAGTAGGTCTGCTTCATGTCCAGTAGCCGTGAGTGTGCCGATACTATCAAACATGTCAACAGAAAAGAAAACAAATATAATCGGAATTATCTCAACTTTAGTAAAAATATCTGGAAAACTGAGTTTAAAAAACGTTGGTGCAATGGATGGTGGTGTTGAAACTATACCCTTGAATTTAACAATTCCTAAGAGTAAAGCAAGGACGGTTGTAGCCAAGATCCCCATAAGAATGGCACCCTTTACTCGATGTGACATAAGTGTGAGAATAATTAAAATGCCAAAGATAGCGATCAGAACAGGTTTTGAATGGATATTACCGAGTGTTACAAACGTTTCGGAGTGCGGAGCAATAATACCACTCATCTGCAAGCCAATGAAGGCAATGAACACTCCTATTCCGACAGCAATAGCATTGTGCAACGAAGAAGGGAGCGCATTCATTACGGCTGCACGCAAACCGACAAATGATAGTATAACGAACAACATTCCCGATATAAATACGATGCCTAACGCTTCTTGCCATGGCAGCTGCAATTGATCACCCATGCAGACCTCAAAAACAAAATAGGCGTTAATTCCCATACCTGGTGCAAGTGCAACTGGGTAATTAGTCATGAATGCCATTAGGAAGGTTGCGCCTGCACTCGAAATACAAGTAGCAACCATGACCGCGCCGGGATCCATACCTGCAATTGTAAGAAGCGTGGGTTGGACAAAAATTATATACGAGAGTGTCGTAAAGGTTGTGCTTCCTGCGACAATCTCTCGCCTAATACTCGTGCCGTTTTCTTTTAACCGAAATAATTTCTCTAACATATCCTCTCCCTAATAGTCTCCCTCGAATTGACAATTGCTGTGTCCGCTGTTTTACCTATTCATAAAGTATAGTCCGAGACTTGTTAATATTTTATGAGAGAAAAAATATCCAAGTCTTCAAATTTTTCTCGTCCGTTGAGTTCAGTGAGTTCGATCAAGAGGGCAATGCCAACTATGTCTCCACCCAGTTTTTCAACAAGTTCAACCGTTGCAGCAAGGGTTCCACCGGTAGCTAAGAGATCATCACATATAAGCACGCGAGTTCCCTTTGGAAAAGCATCTTGATGAATAGCTAGTGTATCATTACCGTATTCAAGTTCGTAGGTCACTTGATACGTATCATACGGCAGTTTTCCCTTTTTTCGAACAGGCACAAAACCGACACCTAACCGATGCGCGACTGCAGAGGCAAAGATGAAACCTCGTGATTCAATTCCCACAATTACGTCAACGACCTTATATTTATAACAGTTTGCGAAAACCTCAACTGCAGCGTGGAAAACAGCACCATTCCCTAAAAGTGGTGTAATGTCTTTAAATGCAATACCCGGCTCTGGAAAATCTGGTATATTTCGAATAAACTTGGTAAAATCGCTCATACCTTTCCTTTAAATTAAGTTTGGACATTTTAGAATATCTAAGTTGTCATTAAAAGAAAACATGGAGTTTTCAGAATTATTCCAATTAAGTCATGCCATTCCTAAAAGGCAGCTTATATGAATTTAGTCCCAATATGGCGATTATATAATGGTTGGAATAAAAAGTCAAATAAAATCAAGAGTGTTCATAAATCAAAGGGTATCTTATAAAATACTTGAGGTTTGTAGAATAGTTGTGAATTGAACACAGACGATCATAGAATTGAAATTCAAAGGGTTTAGATTAATTTTTATATTGTAACCCAAGTTGCTACCGATTTCGTAAATTCTCTTGTAGGAGGGGTTTCTAACCCCGATTTATAACAAAAGACATCCAGCTTTTTGTTCAAAACTTTGTAAGTAGCAACTTGCGTTATTGTAGGGCAAGCGCATGAAGTTACTTACCCTACAACACGAATCGTCTGAGTATTATTGATTTTGACGCAGGCGGGTTTCTAATGCTTCTAATTCTTCTGACAGAGCATTGGGAAGTGTGTCCTCAAACCGTTCGTAATGTTCACGAATAGACTGAATTTCGTTAAGCCATTCGTCAATATCAACGTTCAGGAGTTCATCCATTTGCTCCTCAGACACATCAAGCCCGGAGGTATCAATTGCGTCCTTGTCTGGCAAATACCCGATAGGTGTTTCAACTGCTTCACCCTTTTCGCTAATGCGTTCAACAATCCACTTTAGAACACGACTGTTTTCACCGAAACCTGGCCAGAGCCATCCGCCATCCGCATCTTTACGGAACCAGTTGACATAAAATATTCGGGGGAGTTTATCAGCATCAGTTTTTTCTCCCATTTCAAGCCAGTGTGCGAAATAATCGCCCATGTTGTAACCACAGAATGGGAGCATAGCCATCGGATCACGTCTGAGTTCACCGACAGTACCAGCCGCGGCTGCAGTACGCTCAGAGGAAGCAATAGAACCGATAAAGGTCCCGTGTTGCCAATTAAATGCTTCAAATACAAGTGGAACCGTAGTGGCCCGTCGTCCACCGAAAAGAATTGCAGAAATCGGAACACCTTTCGGATTTTCCCAATTCGGATCAATGATCGGACATTGCGATGCGGGTGTTGTATAGCGGGAATTGGGATGTGCCGCTGTCTTTTCATCGCCGGGATGCCACTCTTCACCGAGCCAACTTGTAACGGTTTCAGGTTCATCTTCGCTCATCTCTTCCCACCAGACATCCTTTTCAGGAGTGAGCGCAGCATTTGTAAAGATAGAGTTTGATGCAAGCGTATGCATCGCATTCGGGTTGGTATCCATAGACGTTCCTGGCGCCACACCGAAAAAGCCTGCTTCAGGATTGATTGCATAGAGTCGTCCGTCTTCACCGAACTTCATCCAAGCGATGTCGTCACCGATAGTTTCTGCTTTCCATCCTGGGATTGTCGGCGTGAGCATGGCAAGGTTAGTTTTACCACAAGCACTGGGAAATGCTGCTGCGATATAAGTTTTTTTGCCTTCAGGACTTGTTAAGCCCAAAATAAGCATGTGTTCTGCCATCCATCCATCGTTTTTTGCCATAATAGAGGCGATGCGGAGGGCATAGCACTTTTTACCGAGCAAAGCGTTACCACCGTAGCCGCTACCATACGACCAGATAGAACGTTCTTCTGGAAAATGTACAATATATTTATTATCAGGATTACAAGGCCAGGAGACATCTTCTTGTCCCGGTTCAAGCGGCATTCCGACAGAGTGTAAACATGGGACAAAATCACCATCCTCCCCTAAAATCTCCAATACATCTTTGCCCATGCGCGTCATAATACGCATATTGACAACGACATAAGGCGAATCACTTATTTCCACACCGATATGTGAAATTGGTGACCCAAGTGGACCCATACTAAAGGGAACGACGTACATTGTTCGTCCTTTCATACATCCTTTAAAAAGCCCTTTTAGGGTGGTTTTCATCTCATCGGGGTCATGCCAATTGTTTGTAGGTCCTGCCTCAGCTGGGGTTTTGGCGCAAATGTATGTTCTTCCTTCAACGCGAGCCACGTCTGCTGGATTAGAACGAGCAAGGTAACTGCCGGGTCGTTTATCCGGATTCAATCGAACAAATGTCCCCTTTTGTACTAATGCTTCACACAATCTGTCGTTCTCTTCCTGAGAACCATCGCACCAATAAATATCATCAGGTTGGCACAGTTCTGCTGCTTCCTGCACCCAACTGAGCAATTTATTATTGTTTGTCATCCAAATCCTCCATTTTTATTTTTTAAACTATATTATCACAGATATTAGGGATGTCGCAATCAATTTGAGATAAAGGCACGGAATTTCGCTACTATAACCCAAGTTGCCACCTATTTCGCAAATGCTCTTGTAGGAGGGGTTTCTAACCCGATATAAAAAAGCACCGTTTGTAGTCGCGCAATTCATTGCGCCTCTTACATTAACAGTATAGTGTTTGAAATTACAACGGAACCAAAATGTATCAATAATTACAAACTTTTCTATAAATCAAGACGTTTGGATACCAATAAAGTTGAAATCCATTTCAAGCGAAAGTGCCTCAAAATGACGCTCCCAATTTCACATGTATTTTACCGCGTAGTGCTGAATCTCCAGCTGCGAGTCCATAATCTAATTGTATAATTCCGCCTTTTGATTCAAGCCTTGTGCCGAATCCATACCCTATACGTAATTTATCAAAAACAGAGGGTCGGTCAATGAAAGTAACCGACCCTAAATCAACGAAGGTAAAAATTTGGGAATTTCGCCCCATAAGGAATCTATATTCGAGATTAGCATGCGCGCGCCGAGGGCCCGAGAACCAATCTTCATCATATCCGCGCAGCGTAGTTGCACCTCCCAAATAAAACAGTTCCGTTGGTGGAATGTTGATGCCCCACGCAGCTGCGCCGTGCAATTCAATCGCTATTATTTGGTTTTCCCACGTTTGAAAGTACTGTTGAAGGTCAAGCCAAACTTTACGTAGTTTAAAATCGCTTCGGGAGAGTTCTACTGCAACACTATCGCGTCTGCCGTGTGTAGGACTAAGAAAATAATCTCGCGAATCCCGTGTTAACCGAAGGGTCACACTATACTTCGTACCACGTTCTATCGGAGCAGGCATATTGTCTTGAGAAGTATTTATAGTCGGAGATAGTGTATCTGGTAAGGTAGTGCCTGACAAAGGAGATGTTATGCCGCCAAAGCGAATCCGCTTATAGCCGAGCGTCACCTCACTCTCATAAAATCCACCAAATTTTGTATTTCCGCTGATATTTGCTGCCCGTTCTTCAGATTCGGATTCATTGATCGGACTGCGTTGTTTGAGTTGACTATACATGACTCCAAGCGTAATTGGCTTACCTAAAATCCACGGTTCTTTATAGCCGACTCGTAATGCCTTCAACAAACCTGATTTCCAATAGAAGTTGACATCACGTCCCGTTCCTAAGAGATTTGTCTCACGCACTTCCACGACGCCTGTGAGTTGCGGCACAGAATCTAAACCTTCGACAGGTGGCGCGTAACCGAGAACCCCGATCAATCGCCCTGTTCGTGCCTCAGCGACTTTCGCGTGCAAGTTGATTGTCCCCTCAGTTGTGCCTGCCTCAAGTAAATTTGGCTGGATGTGGTGAAAATACCCTAAATTTCGTAAGCGATGGTAACTCTGATCAATTTTTCGCTGGTCAAAATAGTCGTTTGCCTTAACTGGAATTTCTCTAAGGACTACATCGGTTTTTGTTTTCTGAAGTCCACTTACCTTTATCTTATTTATCTTAACTTTCTCGCCTTCTCGGATCTGCAAGCCAAAATTGATACTGCCAGTCGAAGGTAAAAGATTGGTGATAGTTGGTTCAATTTCAACTTTTGGATATCCATGTTCACTATACAATAACTGAATGCGTTCAATTCCGTGTTCAAGCGCGGTTTGCGAAAAGAATTGTCCCTTTCGTAAACCGAGTTCACGCAGAATTTTAGATTGAGAAAACAACTTATTTCCTATAAGTGATAAATTCCCTATGCGGAGTCGTTTCCCTTCTCGGATTTTGGCATTGAGAGATATGTGTGTATTGCCTGTGGAAGCTGGCGAAACGACGGGTGGGGATACCAGCGCAAACACGAATCCCTCATTTTGATATGCTGCGAGAATACGTTCAAAACCTTCTCTTATTTCATGCTGAGAGTATGCTCTTTTTACCTCCCACCCGAATAGATCGCGCAACCTTTTCTGATTGAAATGTTTATTACCCTCAAAGTTGAGTTGAGTAATGTTGTAAAGGGGTATTGCGCTGATGTCCTTTGTTTCGTTGTCAGTAGGTGTCTTTTCTGAAGTGGCATCCTGCGCTGTACCGCTAAAAGCATGCACAGTTTCTGGCATAGATACTAAACTGAGAAGTAGGACGCTGATAAGTATGAGGAGGCGGTTTGAGCGCATGCGATGGAAACCTGTGGGTTAAGTGGTAGGAATATTTTACCATGCACGGCACGGTAAATGCAAATGCCTGTTAGGTTTCCAGTAGCGTTTGTAGTTTTCCTGGTATACTAAGGAGGGTTATGAAGTTCTTCTGTCTTTTATGAGTTGACGCAGTCGAAGGACAACGGGTGGAGGATTTTTCTCGTATTCCTCTCGTGCCTTTCGGCAATATTCCAGATAAGCTGCAAAATAAGCACTTACTTTTTGCTGATTTTGAAGGAAATATAGAATTGTAGCGTAGACTTGTTCTAATGTCACCGTGTGAAAACGTTGATCAATCTCCTCCGGTGTTTTGCCGTTGTGAATATATTCATATAACGACCTGTGCCAGTTAAGTGAAAGTTTTGCTGTATTTCACAATTGTTCATGTTTTGGAATCAACGCCAAATACGCTTTTGGCATTTGGCGGGTTTGTAACCCCGATTTTGTGAACCTAAACTAATTAAATCGGGGTTACAAACCCGCAGCATGTCACACGCGCATGCTGCGTTGAATTGACGCCTATAGGTAGAGCTTGCGAAACCCAACATACAAGATAACTACAAGAGTGCCTCGCGACAATTGAATAGTTCTGGCACAAAAGTGAAAACGGACACGAATATATAAAAATGTGCTATACTGCAACAAACCGATGTCCAAACACTCAACGTCTATAATGAGGTAATAGACTATGTTTCCAACAATTGAGGCGCAAACACGAGTTCAAACACCACCAACGTGGGCAGTACTTGAACGTGAACTGATTGACAAAATCAATGATGCAGCGCCGCAGGTTTTGAAGAAATACACACGTCCAGATGGGACGTTGTATTGGCCAACACATCCAGATTTTCAAAGCTTTGATGGATTAGACGATGCTTATGAGAGTTTCCATAACTGGCCGCTTTTCTACATGCTTGGTGGAGATGCACAGTTTTTGGTAGATGCGCAAAACGAATTTGAGGTTATCACGAAAGACATGGCGCGCTACGGTTCAGGATACGACTATCCGATGGTCGTTAAGGAGTATCAACCGGGGTATGACTGGTTTCACCAAAGCGAAGGGAACTATCTGTTTTACATGCTTTGCATGGCAGATCCATCACATACAAAGAATATTGAACGCGCCAAACGGTTCGCAGGATTCTTTATAAACGAAGACCCTGATGCACAGAATTACGACCCGGAACACAAAATCATCAAGTGTGTGATGAACGGCAGTAAAGGACCGGCATTTTGGACGTTTGAAGGGCAATCTTTTTGGCCATGGGACGGGTACAACATGCCGTTTTACGATGTTCCGGGATGCACAAGTCATGAAGTAGTCAAGGAAGACGAGGCATTGCGCGAACTTATGGGACGAACAATTAGGGAACGACAAGGCAAAGGAGATGCAATCGGAAACCTTGCTGCAACGACACTTGCTACCAATGCTTATATGTTGGCTGGCAAGGACAAATATAAGGCGTGGGTTCAGGAATATGTTGATGCGTGGATAGCACGCACAAAGGAAAATGGCGGTATTGTGCCGGACAACGTTGGGTTATCGGGAATCATCGGAGAACACATGGAGGGTAAATGGTATGGTTCTCGTTATGGGTGGAGTTGGCCCCACGGGTGGCATAGCGTTGGTCAGGCGGTGAGTGTTGCTGCGCAGAATGCAGCACTCCTTCACAGAGATTTGACATATATGGACTTTCCACGCTCCCAAATTGATGTGCTAATACAGCACGGTATTGAGCATAATGACCAACTCTATGTGCCACAGAAGTATGGCGACCCTGATAAAGTGAACTATGTCCCCGGTCCATGGCTCCAGTATCCGATTACAAATGAGGATGGAACTGCTTTACAGATAGACGGTTGGTTTGAATTCATGCCGATGCATCCGTCTGATGTGGCACATCTGTGGGCAATGTCAATGGATGATGCTGACCAAGACCGTGCTAAACAGATTGCGAAAAAAACAGGGTCTAAATTTGACATCAACGCGTGGCATCATACGAAAGATAGTGGCGGTCGTGATGGCGGATGGTTAGCATATATGCGAGGCGATTTTCCTGAATACCCAGAATCAATCCTCAATCATAACATTTCGCAAGTTGAACAACGACTCAACTACATGGAAAATGATGACGAAGACCCAGCAGGATACGGAGATGCTTATTTCCAGAGACGCAACCCCGTTACGTGTGAAGGATTAGTTGAGCTCACATGTGGCGGTCCTTTGCCGCATTACAATGGCGGTCTTTTTGTAACGCGGGTGCGGCACTTTGACCCACATAATAAACGTCCTGGACTTCCAGCGGATGTTGCAGCACTGGTTTCTAAACTGACTGACGATTCCACTGAATTGGAGTTGGTAAACCTAAACGCTAACGAAGCACGCTATGTAATTATCCAAGCGGGATCAATGGGTGAGCATAACTTCACAACTGCACGTGCCAAAGGTGGTAACGGTGAGAACACCCTCGTTGTCAACGGTACGTATCTTCAAGTACATCTGCCACCGAACACGCATATTGCATTAGAGGTGAGAATAGAACGTTTTGTTAATTCCCCTTCATATCAACAGCCATGGTAATAGGCAAATCATCTTATATATCTGGTGGATGTGTAATGTGGGAAAGGCTTTCAACCTCGATTTTGCGCACACAGTAGCAAGTACAAATTAGGAGACACAGATTATGGCAGTAGAGAGATTTTTAACAGCAGAACAGGGCGTTGAACAGCTTCTGAAAACAACGCCACCACTTTACTTCAATGGAAACCCAACCAAAGCGGAGTGGCAAGCGTGGCGGAAGAAATTCAGACGCAACATCGCTCGGTCTTTAGGTCCAAAACCTGAACCGGTCCCGTTGGAAGTCCAAACCTTAGAACGGATACAACAAGATGGATACACAAGAGAAAAGATAATCTTCAATCCAGATGCATTCTCATCAATTCCAGCATACATTTTAATCCCAGACAGCGCAAGCACGGACAACCCCACACCCGCAGTACTCTGTGCGCACGGACATGGCGTTGGTAAAGATGGGGCAGTTGGTATTGTGGAGGATTATCAGAAACAGTATGCCGTTGAATTGGCACAACGCGGGTTTGTTACACTTGCACCGGATTGGCGGTGTTTCGGTGAGCGGAAAGATAGGGATGAGTGGGTACGCCGTCCAGGCAGAGATGGGTGTAACGCAGCCTATTTTGCACTCGGTTATTTCGGTTATCAGCTCCTCCAACTCAACATTTCGGATGGGCAACGTTGCTTGGATTATCTGCAGTCCCGTCCTGAAGTGGATAGCAGGCGGTTAGGTTGTATGGGATGTTCCTTTGGTGGCACAATGACAACCTATATTTCTGCCTTTGATCGACGGATTAAGGCGGCTGTTATTGTCTGTTATCTCAGCACTTTAATAGATGCCCTTGGTGACCGTGGACGTGGAAACACATGTGGGTCGCAATTCATGTTTGGACTACGCGCAGCGGGTGACATTGCCGATGTCGCAGGGCTTATCGCGCCGCGGGCATGTATGGTGCAAATCGGTTCTGATGACCAATGTTTTATTGAGTCTGATGCTTTAGCGGCGTTTGAACATCTTAAAAAGATATATGATGCATGCGGGAAAAGCGAACGGTTAGTGCTGGACCATTTTCAAGGTGAGCATGAGATTGATTTGGAGCCTGGAATTGCGTTTTTGGAACAGCGATTATAAGATGTCGGTGCCATGATTGAAGCATACCTTGAACTAAACAGCAACCACCCGCTGCTGTCCTTCTCTATCCTCTGAAGGAATAATCCGAATCTCAATATCACGATTCAACTGATTAAGAAACCTCATCAATCGCTCAACGCTGTAGTCAGAAAGTTTAGCGGCTTTAAGGCGGGAAACTTCAGTGTGTTTAATGCCAAGTAGTTTCGCCGCCTCAACATGAGTGAGTTTACGTTCTTTCAGAATGCGGAAAATCTCAGCTCCCAATTGCGCTTTTAGGAGTTCTTTCTCCGAAACCTCATCAGAAAAACCCAAATCCTTGAAGATATTCCCGCTGCCTTCTTCAACTTTAATGTTACTGCTCATAATTCTTTCTCCATCTCCTTAGCTCGCCTTAATCTTCGTTTAATCAAGTCAATGTCCTTCTTTGGGGTCCTAATTCCACGTTTTGATTTCTTTTGAAAACAGTGCAGTACATACATGCTTCGACCAATCTTAACCGCATAAACAACTCGGTAAGTGTCCGTATTGTAGGTATCCACAAGTTCAAACACCCCAGATTCTATACCTTTCATCGGTTTTGCCGATGGCGGGGTCTCGCCAATCTGCACACGAAATAAGGCATGTCCAATATCCCTACGCACCGGCTCCGGAAAAGCCTGTAACCTTTCTTTTGAATCACCAACCCATTGAACGTTCCTAAGGGTTGTTATTTCTTGATCCATATCTTATTGTAACGCATTAACTATATTTTTGCAAGTCCAAAGTTATCAATGTTAAGGGAAAACTTGATTTTCTTAAATAGTGTGGTATACTTTATTATCAGTTGAATAGGAAGGTATTCACATAATGTTACGACGATTCAGAAAATATCTGCGGAGAAAAAAGAAACGCAATAAGTAGTTTTGGACTTGCAAAAAGCCCTTGATTTTTAACTTGACAAATTCCCATCAATAAAGTATTCTATTAACATCACGATACTTCAGTAGGGGATTTCGGTTGCCTCGCTTGAGGCAACCCCTACTAAACCGGCCGAAATTGGGGAAGTTCGTGTGTAATGTATTGTGAACCAGTAAATAGATAGCACACCAATCTAATATTTGGCAAATATGAGCAGCGCATTACTGCTATGCTGCCCACTTGCCACTAAAGTGAGATGTATCATGGCACGCAAAAAACCATGCAAACGCAAACGTGCGTTTAAAATCGGGCGTGATGCTAAAAACGGACGATTCATGTCTGTTAAAGCTGCCCGCAGACGTAAAGCAACTGCAGTTGTTGAAACAATCAGACGCTAACGCCATAAGTTAGGGGTCTTTTGATCCCTAACTTATTTACCTCACTAAAGGAGTTTAGGATGATTAAAAAGCCTTTGTGTCTTATGGTATTAACGGTGTTCGTAACATTATTAGGTTGCCTTGAACCTACACGTTCTGTTAACCGTTATACTTATTCGCCTCCAAAAGAACAAACTATATCTCAAAGAAAAGATATGGATTATTGGATGGGCGCCCACATTTCAAAAGTTATATTGAAATGGGGACCCGCCACTCAAATTACTGTAGACGGTGCTGGTGGTCAAATTTACATTTGGCAAACTCAAAAACAAGTATCAATTCCTCAAGAACGTTGGATTACGTCACCACCGTCGCCACCAAGTCGTAAACCACGAACAGTTCCAGGAATTGCGTTAGAACTTCAAAGACAAAAACCGAGGCGTGTAACAGAATACAAGACTAAAAATGTTACAAAGTCACGAATGTTCTACGTAACTGCTGATGGAATAATTTACCATTGGAAAGCACGATAACAATAGGGCGTAATGCTATTTCAACTTACTTATAAAAAGATAGATAACGACCCAGACGCTGCTCATAATAATAATCTCAGCGTTGATCTGTGCGAAAATGGCAGGCTTGATGAAGAAATTGCTAATTGAGGTAAACAATGAAACGATTTTTAACAGTGTCTATCCTTGTGTTTCTCGCTGTGTTCATAGGCAACGCCTATGCACCTGATGTAAATAAATTCAAGGTTTGTGTGGTTGTAGGTTACGAGAAAGAGGTTAAGACAGAAGCGGACATTATTGAAAGTCATCTCAAACGTGAACTACGCTTATTAGGTGATGTCACTATCGTTGATGAAAAAGATGATTGGCAGTGGCGTATCCAGATTGGTATACTTGGTCACAAATATGAAGATGACACAAAAGCACCTGGTATTTCAATTGCTGCATCTTTCCACAATCGGGTTCCCAAATCTAACTTTAATAATTACAACTTTTGGTCAATACCAGTATTCACCTATGGACCAAAAGCCGCTAATTGGTCACGTGGTAGGCTGCCAAGTTATTGTATATCTTCGGCTAACCAATTTGATAAATATCTCGAAATAGATCGCAAATTAAGGTGAACGAATGTGGCAAGACCTCAAAATCCTAAAATGCCAACTTTCCGACAACATCATAATGAATGGCTATTAGCACTCTCAATCCTCATATTTCTCGCCGCATCTGTATGCAGTGTTTATGCACATTCAGGGCGTACAGATAAGTCTGGAGGACATAACGACTATATAAATGGCGGATACCATTATCATAACAGTGGCACTAAAGGCGAAACATTATCGTCATTTGTTATTTTTGTTTTCATAATTGGTAGTAGCTATGCTGCATATTATATTTTCATGTTAATCCTTTATATTATCAATCTAATAAATAGATTAAGACGATAAGGTAGTCAAATGTGGCAAGACCTGACCTCATCATCCTTAAATCCTAACTATCCATAAACACCACTACTATATAAGAATAAACTATTAGGACTCCTACCACAACGGGACTTGCTGCGCACTGCACACATAAAAGCACGCTTTTTAGGTCGGGTATAACTGGCAGTTTTTTAGGACGTTACCATTCAGGACTGCACACAGAGTCCGAGATTTGACACGCGAACACCTCAGAGAAATTTACACATCAAAAAGGCGTAAATAATCCTCAAGTGTTTCAACCCTTCGGATGCAAGTAAGTTTATCACCATCAACGAGATATTCCGGTGGGCGCATTTTGAGGTTATAGTTAGAACTCATCGCGTGGCAGTAAGCACCAGCATCGCAAACAACAAGCCCTGTTCCTTCTGAAGGTGTTGACAATTCACGTTCTTTACCAAGAAAATCAGCAGATTCGCAGACAGGACCTACGACATCGTAGGTCTCAACCTTTCCATTAACCGGTTCAATAAACTCAATATGCTGATATGCATCGTAAAGGCTTGGTCGGATAAGTTCTGCCATACTACCGTCCGTAACGATAAAATGTTTATTGCCATTCGTCTTGACACCTGTGACACGGTTGACAAAAACTGCCGTATTGCCGATGATGGAGCGTCCCGGCTCAATAATCAACGTGATGTCATCTGTGAGTAGGCCACGAATTGAATCAATGAGGTCTGTCGGTGTAGGTATATCATCCCCCGCACGTTCATAGTCAATGCCCAACCCGCCACCGATATTGAGATAATGTGCAGAAAATCCTTCTGCTTGAATTGCACGCATGAAATCGAGCATAATTTCTGTAGCATCTCGGAAGATTCGCACTTTCTTAATCGTTGATCCCAAATGGCAGTGAACGCCGACTAAATCCAGCAGATCGTCTTTGCGAATTTCGTCTAAAAACCAGTTGAGTTGTTCGTTGCGTATACCGAACTTGGAATTTTTCATGCCTGTAGAGACGTAGGGATGAACCTCAGGATCAACATCTGGATTGATACGGATAAGCACATTTGCAAGGGTGTTAAGTTGCTTTGCTGTCTGCTGAATATGCTTTAAATCAAATTCGCTGTCTATGTTAATCAGCACCCCGTGTTTAACTGCAAGACTAAGCTCAGCAAGGGTTTTTCCATTGCCGTTTAGGATAGTCCGTTTCAGATCAAACCCTGCGGCAAGTGACAACTGTAGTTCATTTCCACTCACAAGCACCGCACCACTACCAAGCGCACTGAGACGTTTCAAAAGTGAAAGGTTGTTATTTGCTTTCACCGCATAACCGATGATTGCGTTGATACCTGAAAGTGCATTTTGATATGCAGCGTAGTTTGCCTCCAGCTGCGCGAGACTGTAAAGATAAAAAGGACTGTACGGCATCTCTTTCTGAATATCTTTAACTTTCAATTTTTCGCAATAGAGATACCCGTCTTTATAGTGAAAACTCATAATATTGTTAATATGCCTCGTCAATCCACTCGTTATCATGGTCGGGGTTATAGATCAACCCCTTCCTGATATCAACACAGAGGTCTAATTGTTCTAAAACCATGTGTCCGACAAGCACAGGTAAGCCCGCCGGCAAGTCAGTTATCGGTAGTGTGCCTTCTCGTTCCAATAATGTAAATCGGACTTCTGAATAGATGGTCCGATCCACGATGCCGTTTGACGTTCTCGCCTTTGCTTTGCTTAAGGGTGTTAAACCGAGTTGTTCAATGATCGGTTGCGGTAAAGATAACCGCGTGGCACCGGTATCAACGAGGGCATCTTCAACAGTAACACGGCGAACC
>JAGWBU010000120.1:28155-38532 GCA_021295735.1 Candidatus Poribacteria bacterium
TTCAATGATCGGTTGCGGTAAAGATAACCGCGTGGCACCGGTATCAACGAGGGCATCTTCAACAGTAACACGGCGAACCGCTTCGGGAGTGATAACACCTCTGTTTGATAAATTGAGGTCTGACAGATTTGCAAGTTCAATTCTTGTTGTGTGTCTCATTTTCTTTCTTCTACATAACCGAATGGATCAAGCAATATTTCGGCTAATGACGCTTCTTTTTTTATTTTTGTCTCTATTTAGGATACCACACAATACCTGTAAGGTCAAGCTTTTACAGACACTGCCACTTTAACCTAATACTCGCGTTTATGCCAATCGTCTTCCCAGAGATTGAATGAACCCTCACGATACGGATGCGCCGCAATAAGGTCCTCATTGAGTTCCATACCGAGTCCTGGTCCGTTAGGTAAGCTAAAGTATCCATCTATCACTTCTGGGCATCCTGTTGATGCTTCTTTAACCCACGCTTCTGAGAAATCATTGAAATGCTCCTGAATTTTGAAGTTCGTGGTGCATGCAGCGAAGTGCAAAGCGGTTGCAGTAGAAACTGGTCCACCAACGTTATGCGGTGCGACCGTCATATAACACATATCTCCCATCGCAGCGATTTTTTTGGTTTCCAAAAATCCACCAGTCTGGGTAATATCAGGTTGAAGAATATCTGCGGCTTGTAAGTTAATCAACTCACGATACTCATATTTGTTATGAAGTCGTTCTCCAGTAGCAACGGGTAGATTGATCTTTTCTGCTGCTTTTGCAAGTGCTGCAATGTTATCGGGTGGAACGGGTTCTTCAACCCAACTCGGTTGAAATTGCTCTAACTCTGCAGCAATTTCTATGGCAGTATACGGGCTAAACCGACCATGCATCTCAACAAGTATTTCGACATCCGGTCCCACAGCATCACGCACCGCCTCAACGAGAGAAACAGATTTTAACTTCTCCTCATAAGAGAGTTCATAATAGCCAGCACCGAACGGATCAAACTTGAGCGCTTTATACCCTTTTTCAAGCACCTTTTTGGCAGCCTCGTGAAATTCTTCGGGTGTTCGTTCGACGCGATACCAACCGTTCGCGTAAGCCTTGATTTTATCACGGCAAGCACCGCCAAGCAAACGATACACAGGCTGATTCAATGCTTTGCCGATAATATCCCAACATGCGATTTCAACAACGCTAATGCCTGTTGCAACGATTTCTCCTGCACGACCATAGTCGTCCCGAAACATCCGCTGATAAAGGTCTTCTGTATTGAACGGATCGCTCCCGATAACGTGTCTGCGCTTGGCACCGTCAATATATGCCACAAGCGCATCTGTGCGATTGTTCATCCGTACTTCACTGATACCTGTCAAACCTTCGTCAGTTTCAACTTTAACGAAGGTTAAATTTCGCCAACTGGTACCCATCACAAGGGTTACTACATCTGTAATTTTCATTCTAACTTTTTGCTTCTCCTTCAGATACACGACGTTGTCCGCTTCCTTGTTGCGGTGCAGGTTCAATTGTTGGTGCTTCTTCACCTGCTTCAACCATCCGCCGAATAAGTCGTTCACGCATTACCTCAGCCACATTTTCATGCGATCGAAGTCCGATAAGATTTCGTAACTCGTACGGGTCTGCATCAAGATCGTAGAGGTACTGCTCAATGTATGTGTCAGAACCAGCGTCTTTTCCACCACCTTTGTTAGGCGCATCAACCCCATATTTCCATCGTTGCGTGCGCACAGCGCGACCCACTTGTGCCTCGCTAATTTGGACGAACACCTCTTCGGGCCAATCGTCTGTTTCACCGCGCAGCAGCGGCAGAACAGATCGCCCTTGCATCTCATCAGGGACTGCCAAACCTGCTGCATCCAATAGTGTCGGCGGTAGGTCTACAAGACTCACGAGCTCTTGAATTTGTCCGCCTCCGATAAAACCCGGTCCGTGGAATGCAGTCGGCACTCGGATTGAACTTTCGTGGCACGAACGTTTATATTCGCTATTGCGGGTTTTGAAATGACACCCATGGTCAGAGGTAAACAGGATGATGGTATTATCAAGTAAATCAAGACTTTTGAGAGCATCCAATAGTCTACCGAGCGCTTCGTCAAGCCTTTTCACCATGCCATAATAACCGCCTAAATGCTGGTGCGTTGACCCGCCCAGCGCGGCGAGATCAGGTGGAATCCACTTGCCTGTATACCTTTCCCTATATCCATCTGGCGGTGGGTAATCGTCCAGATGGTTTTGGTGATGCGGTTCAATGTATGAAGTAAATAGATAGAAAGGATCATTTTTATGTTGGTCAACGTAACTTATCACCGCATCTGTTACAGCATCAACACGATAGCCGGGTAGGTCAACAGGTTGATTGTCGTTATCAAAAAGCCTTGTCTGATATGCATCAGAGGTCATTTCCAGCACATTAGACGCTAACCAATAGTCATATCCACCGCGGTTCTCAGGCGGAACAGGTCCAGTACTTCCTGAATGGAGGTGCCACTTACCGATGTATCCGGTAGCATAACCTGCATCACCGAAGTGATGTGCAAGTGTTTTGAGATTGGGTGATAAGGGGATACCGTTTCTGAAACATCCTGTGCGAGTTGCATATAGTCCTGTTTGTAGGCATGAACGTGCTGGTCCGCAGACAGGTTGGCACGTAAAAGAGCGGTGGACATGTGTGCCCCGCTGTGCCATCCGGTCGAAATTGGGCATCAAATCGAGCGGGTTGCCGTGCAAGCCTGAGGTGTCCCACCGCTGTTGGTCAGTAAAAAAGACAATGACGTTCGGTTGATTTGCGTCAGTTTGTGGCATATTTCTGTTTTTCCTCTCTATTCAGGTTTTGAATAATCCATTTTAATGAATTATTTGATTGGTGTCAAGTGGAAATGCATCCATAGGTGTCAATTTAGGAAACAAATCCCATCAAAATTTGTAGGGCCAAATCAACGCCAAATGCGCTTTTTGGCATTTGGCGGGGTCTCTGTGCCCCGCGGGCACAGAGAACCGCCCCTACGATGGAGCTGGGATGCACAAAAAAATATCGGGCTTAGAAAGCCCTCCCACAAGAGATAATCTGGCAATTATATTCTTAAATTGACAGTTATGGTGTCAAGTGGAAATGCATCGATTGAGAGGCGTTTAGTTTTTTCAGTTTTCGTAGCGAATTCACCAAAAGACCGTGAAACCGAAATGTATCCTGTTATATGATTTTATTAGTGATAAACGTCACACTGGCTTCAACTTCCTAATACCGTTTTCGTAGCGGACCTGATAAGGTACATCTGGCACATCCAGTGCACGGATAGCCAACTCGCCGAACGTGATAAGCGGTTCGGAAAGCAGAAGCAGCGCATCAAGCGATTCAGATGGTGTCTTATCGGTTGTATCCAGCACGATTTTACGTCCTTTTTGGGTAAATAGGGACTTATCAATCTCTTCATCAAAAAGACGTTTAAGTCTCGGAATATCCTCAGCCTTAATAATCTGGTATTCGTGTGGATCATCTTTCATCCGCGCCTTTATCGCATCATCGCTTGCGGTGACGTGAATCAAAACCACGTCCGGCAACCTTGCCTCCATAACTTGTGTCTCATAGCCTCGCTGTGCGCGGTAGTGGTAATTCTGATAATATGAACTTTCTGGATCGCCACCATAAACCGTCGTATAGACTGCTTCTTCTATGTGCCATCCTGCAATAAGTGTATTCGGGTAGTTCTTTATCACTTCAACGTGATATTGGATCTGCATCCGTTGCATTCGTTCTTTCACGTCATCCGGGAAGTCTACGTATGCTGCCCTTGATTCTGCGCTCAATGTAGAATCCGGAATAGTAAAATGATCATCAACGTGCACGGCTAATTTTCTGTGCCGATAGTATTCAGTTAAAAGATTTATCAAAGTTGATTTTCCTGCATATTCAATGCCGACAAAAACACATCGCATTAAATTACCTCGCTGTTGAATGAGAAATAAAATTTTGTAGTCTTACCTTTAGATTTATCACGAAATCGGAATAATGTCAAGAATTTGGATAGGTTATAAAGCCGACTCCTCTACCTTGATTTCCTTGACAACGACACTATTGCAAGATATAATAAACCTTAATCTAAACAATTTTAGCATTAGGAGCCTCCTATGGAACAGATTCAGACTGTTAAAATTCATGATTTGGAGTATGAAACAACTTATACCGCTCATATCCAAAGGAACGGGGATGGTTGGATGGGATAGATACAAGAACATCCCAAAGTAAAGTGCGAAGATACCACAAAAGAAGCACTTCTGAAAACTCTGGAACAAACGCTTTATGAAACGTTGGAGGCTGACTGGGAAGCCTGGGATAAGCAGTTGGAAGAAAACATCAAAGCTGGAAAACTTGATAAATTGGCCGAAAAGGCTCTTGAGGACTTGCGTGCAGGAAAGTGTACCGACTCTATAGAACTAATCAAACGTTTTGGAAATGCTTTCGTAATCTTTCACAACAACTTCAACAACGTGCAAACAAGAGTTTTGTAATCTTGAAGCAAGACTCAAAGCATCCTTCTTTGGATTTTAAGAAGGTTGGAAAGATCTTTGGTCTGTGAGAATCAGTAGAGATTACCGCACCTTAGCACGTGAAGAAAATGGAACATTAGTCTGGTTTTGGATCGGAAAGCATGATGAATACATCCGAAGAATAAGACATCAGGACAACCAAAAATTATCTCTCAAAATTATACTTATGCTAACAATTGGCAATCTCAATATTCCAGATTTTCCGCTTCTGCTGGCACCGATGGAAGATGTCAGCGATCCACCTTTTCGCGCTGTTTGCAAAGAAAATGGCGCGGATCTCATGTATACCGAATTCATCTCCTCCGAAGCGCTTATTCGTGATGCTGCACAAAGTGTTGCCAAGTTAGACATCTTTGAAGCGGAAAAACCGATAGGTATCCAAATCTTTGGACACAATATTGAGGTGATGCGCGAATCCGTTGAAATTACTGAACGTGTCCAACCGAACATCATTGACATAAACTACGGATGTCCAGTAAAAAAAGTCACTTGTAAAGGCGCAGGCGCAGGAATTTTGCAGGACATTCCGAAGATGGTCAAAATGACTGCTGAAATGGTGAAAGCCACAGAATTACCTGTTACCGTCAAAACACGGTTGGGTTGGGACGATAACACAAAATATATTGTTGAGGTAGCAGAACGTCTGCAAGATGTCGGTATCCGTGCTATTGCCATTCACGGCAGAACGCGGCGTCAGATGTATAAAGGAGAGGCAGACTGGACGCTCATCGGAAAAATCAAAGATAATCCACGCATGAATATCCCCGTTTTCGGCAATGGCGATGTGGATAGTCCTCAGAAAGCCTCACAGATGCGGCAACAATATGGCGTAGACGGTATCATGATCGGTCGTGCTGCGATTGGCTATCCGTGGATTTTTAATGAGATTAAACACTATTTCGCAACAGGCAAATTACTTCCGCCGCCCTCAATAGACGAGCGCATTGCCGTTTTTAGAAAACATCTGGATTTTTCTATTGAGTGGAAAGGTTTGAAACTTGGATTATTAGAGATGCGACGACACTATACAAACTATTTTAAAAGCATTCCGCACGTCAAACCTTTCCGTTACCGTTTGGTCACCTGTGATAGTTACGATGGCGTTTTAGGAATCGTGGAAGAACTCCGCAAGCATGCTTACCAATACACAGAGCGGACAGACCAATTTGCGTATAGCCCTTCACCCAATTGAACAGAACCATTCAGTTTTCGTGTTTTTCTCAATATTTTGATACGGTCGCTACCTGGAGGTCGCTCCTACAAAAGAAATCGGGGTTACAAACCCCTCCCACAAGAGCACTTCGCGACAATTGAATGGCTATGTCAATTGAAAACTTGACGTAAAAGCAGAATAATTTTATCATAGAATAAAAGACATGAATAAGGACAGGATATGAACAAAATACCCTTTATGAAACTCAGTGGTGCGGGTAACGACTTCGTTATCATCAATAATTTAAGCAAAATCGTTGATAGCACAGATTCAGAATTCATGAATTTCGTTACAAAGGTATGCCAACGTCGTATGTCAGTTGGTGCTGATGGCGTGCTACTCGTTGAACCGACAGAAAATGTTGATTTTCGGATGCGTTACTTCAATGCCGATGGTGGCGAGGTTGAAACTTGTGGAAACGGCGCGAGGTGTATCTCTAAATTCGCTTACCTGAAAGGTATCGTTTCAGAACAGATGCGGTTTCTAACAAATGCTGGTATTTATGAAGCCGAAGTAGTCGGTGATAACGTTAAAGTACGAATGAGCGACCCGACAGATATTCGGATTAATGTCCCACTTCGGCTTGAAGACGGTATCCATAATGTAGGTTTTACGAATAGTGGTGTGCCGCATGTCGTGTTCTTTGTAGATGATTTGGTAGCAACCGATGTTTTTGATCTCGGACAACAAACGCGTTATCATAACGATTTTAAGCCTGCTGGCACAAATGCGAATTTTATCCGTATCCACTCACAGGAACTAATTGAAATTCGGACTTACGAACGAGGCGTTGAAAATGAGACGCTTGCATGTGGCACGGGGTCTATTGCTTCTGCAATTGTTTCTGCAACTTTAGGCAAGGTTAAATCGCCTGTCTCCGTCAAAACAGCAAGTGGTGTTGTCTTAAAGATTCATTTTGATTTGGAAAATGACGAAGCAAAAAACGTCTATCTTGAAGGCGATGCGCGCGTTATATTTGCAGGCGAACTCACATCGGAAGCATGGGATTATTAGAAGTAGTAGGCACGCCAATGTGCTGTAGTTAACAAAGGAGGATTTAAATGTTTGAGGGCTCTTATGTTGCACTCGTCACACCATTTAAGGACGATGAATCGTTAGATGAAGCGAAACTCAAAGAACTGATTCAGTTTCAGATTGAAGGCGGCACACACGGCATCGTCCCGTGTGGAACAACAGGTGAATCCCCCGCACTTTCAGAAGCTGAACATGACAGAGTTATAGAAATCACCGTTGAAACGGTGGATGGTCGGCTACCTGTCATCGCAGGCACAGGTTCTAATTCAACAACACGCACGCTGCGCGCGACAGAACACGCCAAAGCAGCTGGTGCGGATGCCGCACTTATAGTAACCCCTTATTACAATAAACCCACCCAAGAGGGATTATACGCGCACTATATGAAAATCGCTGACACAGTTGACATCCCGATTGTTGTCTACAATGTTCCCGGACGATGCGGCACGGACATCCTTTCACCAACCATTGCGCGTCTTGCTGAGCATCCAAACATCGTTGCGCTCAAAGAGGCGACAGGTGAACTCAAACGCGCAAGTGAAGTCGTCAATCTATGTCCCGATGATTTCGTTGTCCTCTCAGGCGATGATGTCAACACACTGCCGATTATGGCAGTAGGTGGAAAAGGAGTTATCTCAGTTGTAGCGAACATTGCACCTTCCGATGTAGCGGAGATGTGCAACGCCTTTCATGCTGGAAATCTTGAACTTGCTCGTAAACTTCACTATAAAACCTTGCCATTAGCAGTTAATCTGTTTATTGAAACGAACCCTATTCCAGCAAAAACAGCGTTGATGCTAATGGATAAACTGAACGGAAAAGTGCGTCTCCCGCTTGCACCAATGGTGCCTGCGAATCTCGAATCACTCCGCAATACACTTGTGGAAACAGGATTGATTTAATTGTGCTATGCTAAGTAAAAGCAGATTGTTTAATACCGATACAAACAGGACTCAAAGGCATTTTTCGCAGTATTCCATCAAGTGGTTTTCACTGTATGCAATCGGTTTCTCTACATTCATTTGGTCTATGGTCCTTGATTGGAGTCTGCTGGAATCGTGGATTCCATTATCCATATTTATTGTGGTGTTAGTTGCGAATGCAATACCTATCCTATTTTTGGTATCTTTCAGCCGAAAACGCAAAACTACCAATGGACTTTCCCGAATCTACCCCTATATCAACGCATTATTATATGTTGGACTTGCAACTATTGCTGCATTAATCGGTTGGTTTGGAGGGACATTGATGGTGAAATTCATAGAATTAGGATCTACAGAGAATTTTATATTCTAATGACAACCTCTATGTCTGAATTCTTTGAATTGGGTTTGGATAAGGAGTATATTTTTCTAAAATACCTATAATCTGAATATAAGAGAAATGAACATGAAAAGAGCGATAAGATTTGTACTTATAGGTGTTGGGGGTGTAATAGTATTCGTAGGCATTGCTGCCGTATATATGTTTTGGCAGATGGGGCAACCGCTCTATACGTTCGGTTCTGTCAATGCGGTTGAAAACTTGCGAGGTCCGTTAGACCCACCAGAACAGACAGATCCATCTGTGTGGCATGTGGAATCCGATATATCCCTTCACTTTGAAGTATCCGGCAAAGGCAGACCTGTCATCATTGTTCATGGCGGTCCAGGAATTCCTTATGCAAACGCATGGAAAGGGTTAAAATCGTTAGCGGAGCAATATGCATTCTATTATTTTCACCAACGCGGTGCAGGGAATTCAACCAGACCGATTGATCGCTTTGAATCAAAAAACTATCCGAAAAATATGACTCAGCTGGAACAAACGCTTGGCATTGGCGCACAGATTGCAGATATTGAGCGGATCCGCCGCATCCTCAAAGAGGAGAAATTACTGCTCATCGGGCATTCTTTTGGCGGTTTTATTGCTGCGCTTTACGCAGCGGAATTCCCAGAACAGGTTGAAAAACTGATACTTGTCACACCTGCAGGTATGCTTACGCCGCCACAGAAGGAGAATAATATCTTTGATGCTGTTAGAGAGAGAATCCCTGAAAAAGAACTACCTAAATATGATTCACTGGTAAAGGAATACTTTAATTTTGGCAATATCTTCTCAAAATCGGATGCCGATCTCGTTGATTTACATACGCAAGTAGGGCGTTATCTTTTGAAAGGGATGGGATACGACATCTCTCTTATGGATGCACCGCCTACGCCTGGCGGCTGGAGTTCATTCGCTGTTTACTTCAGTACCGGTAAATCACCAGATTTCCGCGATGCAGTCGGACACATCACAGCACCTACGCTAATCCTGCATGGAAAGGATGACGATATTTCGCTGAATGGTAGCAAGGAATACGAGGAATTTATTCCGAATGCGAAGTTTGTATCTATCGGTTGTACGGACACATCTACCATTTCGGGACATTTTATCTATGACGATTGTCCTGAGCAGTTTGGCGCAGCCGTCAGGAATTTCTTGACTGACGAATAAACGCATCAATCTTTGATGAGTGCGTCTCAAAATCTCTTTCCGCTAACGATTTCAGATTTTCTGACTGCACAACAGTATCTATATCCCAAAAATCTATTGTCGGATCAATCCGTAAATAATTATCCTTCAGTAGAAGTTTCATCATATTTGCGGATGCCTGAGATTGCAATGTCATTACGTAAGAAACTAACTTGATACCGCCCCACCCCGATAGAAAACCCCAACCTCGTCTTTTACGATACATGGACACCGAATGTCCTGTGCCAATGGACACTATTTTAACTTGTGATGCCTCTTTTCCGAAATTTGTGAGTGCTTCCGTATAGGCAGCAACAGAAGGGTTGTTTGCCCATAAACCGCCATCTGCTAACAGATGTTTTTTTACCTGTTTAGGTGCGAAAAATGTCGGCGCAGCACAAGACGCAACAATCGCATCTCTTAGGCAAACGTCTCCATCTGAATAATCAGATTCTCCAAGTTTTTCGGCATAATTTGATCTAAAAATGTGCAGCTTACTCTTTGTAATCTCCGAAGTTGTTATCATCAAGGGTTTTGATATTTCTGATAAGGGTTTTGCAGGTATATGTTTTGCAATAATCTTCGCAAGTATTTCGTTTGAGTACTTGCTGAAAAACAGCGGATTCCGATACCATCTTTCTCGGAATATATCGGGTGCTTCAATCTCAAAGAGTTCTACTATCTCATCCATTGGAATATCGGACACAACAGCACTGGCGATAATCGCGCCAGTGCTTGTCCCAACGATGAGATCAAAACAGTCTTTGATACGCACATCAAGCAGCTGCTCTACTTTGTTTAGGAGTTGGGCGGAGTAGATGCCGCGGGTGCCGCCGCCATCTAAAGCAAGGATATGAAAAGTGTCCGCGTTATTCATTGAGTGCCTCTCTTAGTCTTTTGTCATAATCAAGTTACCACATCTGTTTGCCAAAATCAACTGATTTTCGGTTTGACTTGAATTAACTATATATGGTAGAATCGCTTATGTATTAAGGGAGTGGGCAGTAACACCACATTAACTTGATTCATATTTATGGAGCAGTTAGGAAAACGTACCTTATGCGTCAATTTAAGGATATACCCTCTTG
>JAGWBU010000120.1:38673-40548 GCA_021295735.1 Candidatus Poribacteria bacterium
AAATTGACAGTTATGGAGCGGTTAGGAAACCGCACCTACCGTCCGGAAAATGCGATAAATCCCGTTAATTTGGTATAAGTAGCACATCTATTGAGTCAAGATATTCTACAGAGAACCCTGTGAAGGCGGTGAAATATGAAAGAAAAACCAAAAGAAAAGCTCAATCAGACACCAGAACCTCCTGTAGATGAGGAGACAAACGGTTCAGATAAAAACCCAGAAACTGAACCTCCTATTGACACCTCAATTCAACACCAATTCAATGAACTAAAGCGCGATTATCTGAACGACCGTTCCAATTCAATTAATCGGTTGTTAGTCTTTATCTGCATAGTGCTTGTCTTTTTTACGATTGCAATTCCGATTGTAACAGGTATTGCCGCGTATTTAGTCTATGAAAAGTTTGAGAGCATACAATCTCAAATGCTAATACATGTGAATGAAGCGAGCAAACAGGCTACCGAGGCAGAAAAACATGCTAACCAAGCTGCGCAATATCTAAAGGAAATAAAGGAGCACCAAACCGAACTGAAAGTTATTATATCCAAGTTAACGAGTAAAGATTTCAGCAATCCGAATAAGGTTGAAATTTTCAAAACAACCATTGAAGATATTCAAAAAAATCCTGTATTATCTCTTGAAGACAAGGCGATCATTGAGGCTTACAGACTGCAGAACGCTGGCGAAATTCCAGAAGCAATTGAGAAATGGAGATCCATCGCTAATACTGCTAAAGGTGTCAATGACGATTTTGTCGCCCGTGCATTCTTCTCAATTGGCTACCTCCATTCTGAGCAAAATGAAAATGATCAGGCACTTTCTGCTTTCGACCAAGCAATTGAACTGATGCCAGATTTTGCTGATGCGTACACCGGTCGCGGTATTGTAAAAAGTGCACTTGGAAACGCTGAGGAAGCTATTGCTGATCACGACGAAGCGATACGTTTGAAACCCGATTTTGCTGAGGCGTACATCAATCGCGGCACAGCGAAGCGCGCACTCAAAAAATATGAGGAAGCGATCGCTGACTTTGACGAAGCGATCCATCTTAATCCGAATTCTGCTTCTGCCTACACGCATCGTGGCGTGTCAAAGAATGCACTCGGTAAATCTCAGGAGGCGATTGCTGACCATGACGAGGCTATCCGTCTCAATCCGAATTTCGTTGAGGCATATATCAATCGCGGTGCAGCAAAGCGAGAATTGGGGCAGATGAGCGAAGCAGAGAAGGATATGCAAAAGGCATTGCAACTTGCGCAGGAGCAGGAGGAGAAGCCTAAGGTTGATGGTGAGTAAAGGTTTTGATGGGAAGGTTATCCCTGTGCAGTGAAAAGGGGGTAAAAAATGGATAAAAAACAATCGACTGAACTTGAACAACAAGAAATGATGTCGGAACATTCAGTGGAATCTGAGCAATCAGAAGATGCTTCTGATAACACGACTGGTTTGAACGTATTTGGACATTTAGTCTTCAGCATAAACTTTTTGCCGCTGTAACGTGTGTAGGTGTGCTTCTTGGTGGTATCGGTACATTTCTTCTCGGTATTGATGCAATTCGCCCTGATAGCTCAAATTTGAGTTTAAAGGGTGAAGAAATAGTAAAGTTCATTCAAGCTGTAAAATCCGATGAAACGGCACAAGTTGAAGAATCTCTGCAGAAGGTTGAGGAAAATAAAAAGGCTTCTATTTTGGACAAGGCGGTGGTAGAAGCCTACAGATTGAAACAGGATGGGAAAATTGATGATTCCATCGAAAAATGGCGTTCTATTGCAAACATAGCTGAAGGAAATAATAACGATCTTGCCTCTGGTGCGTGGTTCTCGATTGGTTATCTCCATTCGCAGGAAGGTGAACGAAAAGAGGCTATTTCTGCAT
>JAGWBU010000120.1:40765-41097 GCA_021295735.1 Candidatus Poribacteria bacterium
GTTTATTTAAGTATGAACTTGGTAGATATGAAGAGGCGATTGTTGACTATAATGAAGCAATACGGCTAAAACCTGATTTTGCAAAAGCATTTACTAATCGGGGTGCTGTAAAGCAAGAACTTGGTAGATATGAAGAGGCGATTGTTGACTATAATGAAGTGATACGGCTAAAACCTGATTTGGCAGAAGCATTTTCTAATCGGGGTTTAGTTAAGTATAAACTTGGTAGATATGAAGAGGCGATAGTTGACTATAATGAAGCAATACGGCTAAAACCTGATTATGCAGAAGCATTTACTAATCTGGGTGCTGTAAAGAAAGGACTTGGTAGA
>JAGWBU010000121.1:0-7062 GCA_021295735.1 Candidatus Poribacteria bacterium
CAGGGACCCCGCTCTACAGTGGAAAACGCCGCGTAATCATTGCAAATTGAACCTATGTAACCAAATATTTACACACCCCCAGATACATTTTGGGACAATTGATACGGTAAATTTGACAAAGTTACAATTTAATGTCATAATTCTGACACCTTGGTAACAAAGAATGAGATTTGGTTTATCACTTATACATTTAAAACTGACTTCGGTGCAACACATTCTCGGCACACACCGAAAGGAGGAAATGTAAATGAACGCTAATGAATCACCAGGCACGGAAACGTATCGCGCGCCTGCTTTTGCTGATTTCAACCCTGAACATTCAGCACCCGGCGCCACACCAGAACGTTTAGCTCACTTGAAGGAACACGGTTTTGTCATAATTAACGACTTTGTTGATAATCCTTGGATTCCCATTCTTAGAGAGGCAGGACGACGTGTTACAGAGGCATGTGCTCCTGAAAACAAGTATGATGTAGTTGACTGTTCAAAGGGGTATGTCCATCGGACAGGACAAGAACAACCGTGGGCAATTCGCGGAATTATTCATCCAGCTTTTGGAGAATCTTGTTTTGCTGAATTCCACGGTTCAACAGATTTCTTAGACTTCGTTGCTTCATGGTGTGATGGACTTCAACCTGAAGACCTGACATTTAGAGGAATTCTTCTGTGGGCGAATCCACGCACGCATGAAAATAAACTCGGTTGGCACAGAGATGTAACGTGGTGGGGGACAGGAAAAAGTTACTTTGCCCAACGTGAAGTCCGAGGCGATGGACCTGAAGCGTATTCCGAGGAGGTAGAAAGGATTCGCTGGAAAGAAATTCGCGAAAACAACGCAAAAAATCTCAAGGAACGCAACGGTGTGGGCATGTTTTTGGCACTCGCAGACGATGAATGCCATGAACTTGTTCCCGGTAGCCATGATCGTTGGCGAACCCCTTTTGAGCATGATGTGCTCCTGCCAAAATCGATGAAGGATCAAGGTGTCCCACATACACCCAGTTGGAACGGTTCCGATCCATTGCCAGGACAAGTAGCAATTCGGTTGAAAGCAGGGGAAGCACTTATCCGGAATGGTGCCACGATCCATACAGGACATACCGTTCCAGAGAGAGAACGGAATACATTGTCAATCGGATGGTCAAAGTGGTCCGGTGAATCTACCGAGGAACCGTCAGTGGCGGATGTGCGGCACGCTTGGCAGCTTGATCCTGCAGTGAGAGAAGCATTACCACACGAATGGATGAAAACCGCATGGGATCGCTGGAAAGAAACCCAAAAACTTGGCGATACCCTTGAAGACCGATACACAGGTTTCGATATTAACCATATCAAGTCTGGAATGGTTTTAGGTTGGCGTGGAGAGTTGGAACGTCAGGCTGCAGCAGAGAGCGAAGCTGAAAAACCTTCCTAAACCGTAGATGGAGGTCAACTTAATCAGTCTGTGGTTGGGTAGAGCGTAAGTGACACCCAAATCAACGCTATGAATGTCTTTTGGCGGAATACGCTTTTGGCAATGAATTGCGCGACTACAAACGCGTTATTCTTAAATTGAGGGTTATGAGGTTTGACTACGTTCTACCCATAGGCGTCAATTTAAGCACATAATTACCAGATTGTCTCTTGTGGGAGTGAATCAACGCCAAATACGCTTGGTAGAATGCGCGCATGGCATTCTACATGATTTGTCGGGTTTGTAACCCCGATTTTGTGAACCTAAACTAATTAAATCGGGGTTACAAACCCGCAGCATGCCACACGCGCATGCTGCGTTGATTCCCTATGGGTTTGACTGCGTTCTACCCGACCTACGCCGAATTTTTAACATTGGATTTTTTATGCACATCTTCATATAATTTAAACGTTGCATTTCAAAGCAAAATCTGCTACAATGACATTATTTATGATTTTGATCTCCTTATGTATTGTAGATGCACTTTCGTAGTGCTAAAAAAGAAAGGAATTTGCAATGTTTGTTTGTACAGCTTGTGGTTATTTGTGGAAAGAAGCCGATGAGCCGCCAGATGAGTGCCCAGCTTGCACTGCCCCCAAAGAGAAATATATCCCTTACGATGACAGAGCGGAACGATGGGTCAAACGCGCAGTAGCGGCACATGTGATGTATCCTGACGAAGAAGGTGCTGACCTTCGGGCAGAGAATTCTGCTCTCTCCTCACACATCAGATTCGCCTTGGTAGGGTTACTCGGCGACCTTCAGAAAAAATAAGAAATTGGAAGCTCCGATTTTCCATCGGGGCTTCTTTTTGTTTTTCATAGTCTTCATTTTTTTATTTGACAATACTGATTGCCCAGTTTTATGGTAGACTTTGAATTACTTGGCACTGTCAATCAGCGAGGTTAGGAAACCTCGCCTACCAGAAAGAGAAAATGTCTATTGATTTTCATAATTCACTATAAATACTGAAGACTTTACAATTAGAAAGGAACGGCATTGTCGGTTTCTGTACTGATTAATGAAATATGCCGTGATATAAAAATGAAACAGATACGTTATCTACTGATTCTGTTCCTTGTCGCATTACACGGAATAGCATCAGCGCAAAACCTTGCAGACCGGGTGGTGGAACACACTTTCCCAAACGGTTTAAAACTATTGATGATTGAACGTCACACTTCGCCTACTGTCGCGCCATACATACTCTTTAAAGCAGGTTCCGTAGATGAATCAGACGATGCACGCGGTATCGCACACATGCTTGAACACATGTTGTTCAAAGGCACAAAAACAATCGGTACGACTGACTATGAAAAAGAAAAAGTCGTGCTTGCCGAAATTGATAATATAGGTGACGCATTAGACATGGAACGTGCAAAAGGTGTGAGGGCAGACGCAGAAAAAATTGCCGAGCTGGAAGCGGCACTTAAAACACAACAAAAAGCTGCGAAAGAATGGGTTGTTTCTGGCGAATACACCGAAATCTATACGCAACACGGTAGCACCGGATTCAATGCAGGCACCTCTGTAGACTATACGATTTACACAGTGGAACTACCATCTAACAAATTAGAATTGTGGGCAATGCTTGAATCTGACCGGCTTAAAAACGCTGTGCTACGCGAATTTTATGTCGAACGTGAAGCAGTTAAAGAGGAGCGCCGCATGGCTGTAGATACGCGCCCCGGTGGCAAACTATATGAACAGTTTATTGCTGCGTCCTTTACTGCTCACCCCTACGGAATGCCGATTATTGGATGGCCCTCCGACATCGCGATGTTAAACCGTAATAAAGCAGAGGAATTTTTCCGTATCCACTACGCACCGAATAACTCCGTGATGGTTATTGTCGGAGATATTAACATCGAAAACACCATCAAACTCATCGAAAAATATTTTGGTGATATTCCATCGCAACCGCTTCCTGATGAGGTCACTGTTCGTGAACCCGCACAAGAAGGTGAACGGCGGATTGAAGTAGAATTTGACGCTGAACCACAAATGATGATCGGATTCCATAAACCGACAATCCCGCATTTTGACGATTACGTTCTGGACATGATCAGTGCAATTCTCTCGGATGGACGCACATCTCGTTTTTACAAAAATATTGTTGAGGAAAGCATCGCCGTTTCTGCTAATTCCATAAACGGATACCCCGGTGCTCGTTACGATAATCTCTTTGTGGTTAGTGCTACCCCTCGCTCACCGAACACGACCGCTGACGTGGAGGAAGCAATTTATGCCCAACTGGAAAAACTGAAAACGGAACCTGTTGCAGAAAAGGAATTTAAACGTATCCTTAAACAGATTGATGCAAGCTTCATCCGTGCACTGAGTTCAAACGCCGGAATGGCAAACCAACTCGCTTTCTATGAAGGCATTGCTGGCGACTGGCGGTATATACTCAACTGGCGAAAAAAGATGTATGAAATCACACCTGATGACATCATGAGAGTAGCACAAACCTATTTTAAGAAGAGCAACCGTACTGTCGCTACACTTGTTAAGAAGGAACCTATTGCATCTGAAAGTACCGACGAGGAGGATAGTGAATAATGCAGAAACAGATTACGAATGGACTTTTCATAGCCGTCTTTATTACCTGTCTTATCGTTTCGGGCAGCCTGCCATTGTGTGCTAAACCGCATGAAGAACTAACATTTGAACCTATTCAGTTCAAACCGCCTGTACCACAAAGACATGAACTTTCCAATGGAATGGTCCTATATCTACTTGAGGACCACGAATTACCAGTGTTTGACATCAGCGGATTAGTCAAAACAGGCACGATCTATGACCCTGCAGATAAAATTGGGTTAGCATCAATTTGTGCAAGTGTCATGCGAACCGGCGGCACTATATCGCGAGAACCGGATGCATTGAACGAAGAATTGGAATCTATGGCGGCTTCTGTTGAGGTCGGCATGTCTCCTGAATACGGTTCGGTGAGTCTTTCAACGATGGCGGAGGATATTGAAAAAGGATTAGAAATCTTCGCTGATGTGTTACGAAACCCCGCGTTCAGAGAAGACAAACTTGAACTCCGCAAACAGCAAGCAATTGAAAGTATTCGTAGAAGAAACGACAACCCTATCCAATTGGCATGGCGTAACTTCTCAGCCATACTTTACGGTACAGATCACCCATTCGGATGGTATTCTGAAATTGAGGACGTAGAGAGCATTGCAGTAGACAATCTCAAAGCATTCCATGCCAAATACTATCAGCCAAATAATATCATGCTTGCAATTACTGGCGATTTTGAGACAGACACGTTGATTGCACAAATTGAGAAAGTGTTTGAAGGATGGGAAAACAGTGAGATAGAATTTCCACACATTGCTGCCGTTGAAAACGCCCCAAAACCTTCAGTCAACTATATTCTGAAGGATTTACCACAGACAACAATGTTGATTGGACATTTTGGCATTAAACGAACTCCAGATTTCCCTGATTTCTTTGCCCTTCGTGTCATGAACGACATTTTGGGAGAAGGTGGCTTTACCTCTCGTTTGATGAAGGAGGTGCGCGAAAAACACGGCCTCGCCTATATGGTCGGAAGTTTAATGCAAACAAGCTTCTACACCAACCCGGGTGAATGGTTTGCATATTCCCAAACACGCTCAGAAAAAACTGCCGAAGCAATTTCGCTCATCATCAGTATAGTTCGTGACTTGGGTGAAAATCCTGTATCAGCGGAAGAACTACAGCTTACTAAGGATTCGCTCATCAATTCGTTTGTATTTGGATTTGAGAGCAGTTCTCAAATCGCCTTTCAACAGATGATGCTTGCTTATCGTGGATTCGCACCAGACTTCCTTGAAACCTATACAGACAACATCGCGAAGGTCACAGCGGAAGATGTACAGGCTGTTGCTCAAAAATATTTACATCCTGATGCACTTACGATTGTCACTGTCGGAAATCAGGATAACTTTGACCGACCGTTGAGCGAATTCGGAGAAGTCAATGAGATTAAGATAAAACAACCTGAACCCCCACCTGCTGAACCGATGCCTGAAGCAAGTGAGATGGACGTTGCAAAAGCTAGAAAAATTCTTGCGGCATCTGTTGAAGCACACGGCGGACTTGAAAAGTTGAATGCGGTGAAAAATGTTGTTGCGGATTCGCAAACTATCAGATATACGCCAATGGGACAAATGGATTTAAAAGTTGTCCTATATCAGGTCTATCCGGATAAAATGCGGCAAAATATCGTTACACCTCAGGGCGAAATCAGTATCGTGTTTGATGGTGAAGCTGCCTTTGCCATGTCACCAACGGGCACGCAACCTTTACCACCTGAAATGGTGACGTCCTTGAAAAATGCTATTTTCAGAGACACAGTTCCACTCCTGGTACACCTTACAGAGAACGATGTTCCAATTCAATACGCAGGAACAGGAGAAGTAGACGGAAAACCAACTTCTGTTTTACTTGTCAAGCAGCCTTCAGGCGAAATGGTTAAGGTTTTCATCAGTGAGGATACCCATTATGTGGTTAAGTTAGCCTTTCGCGAGACAGAACAAGGTGTGACGATGGACATAGAAACTATGTTTTCCGATTTTCGAGACGTTGAGGGCGTTAAATTCGCTTTCCACGTTGTGCAAAACGTGAATGGTGAACTATATACCGATAATCGTTTCAACAGTGTCAAGTTGAACACAGAACTTGACGAATCGCTTTTTCAGGAGCCAGAATGAAAACGTTGAATTTGCGTATCCGATATTTTCAAGATAGCACACCAGCAGATGTACCGTGCCGTGAAACTGCCTTTATCCGTCGTGAATTTGAAATGCCGTTGCCAGTCGATGAGACTGCATTGGTTCTCGTTGATTTATGGAACGTGCATTTCATTGAAACTTGGATAGAACGCGCAAAACAGGTAACAGTTGATTGTGTTGTGCCTGTCATAGATGCTACGAGGAAAGCGGGTTTGACAATCGTTCATGCTCCTTCCCCCTCAGTGGCAGCGCAGTATCCACAACTTGAACGGCACAAACCACCCGAACCCTCCGCGCCTTCCACGTGGCCGCCTGCTAATTTCCGAGGCAGAGAAGGTGACTATGACGTTTATCGCGGTCCTCGTAGTCAACCACCGGGTATCGGCGTCCATTGGGATAAACTTGCATCGCAACTCTCTATGTCCCCTGCAATTGATGTCCGAGACGAAGAATTTGTCATTGCCACAGGACAGCAATTGCACGAGTTGCTTGAAGAAAAGCGTATCCTACATCTCATCTTTGCGGGTTTTGCAACGAATTGGTGTGTTTTGGGGAGGGATTACGGTATCCGTTCTATGGCGCGGTATGGATATAATATCATTTTACTGCGCGATGCCACCACAGGCGTGGAGTTTCCTGATACTTACGACCACCTATTCACAACAGAGATCGCAATTAGGGAAGTAGAACAGCAGTATGGGTTTAGTGCGTCAAATGCTGATTTCTTTGCGGCAGTTGATGCTTCTTGAGTTTATCCTATTTAAAGTCGCGACCTGGAGGTCGCTCCTACAGGAAGAGGCGCAATGAATTGCGCTTGGTGAATGCGCCAAATCAACGGTCCGAATGCCTTTTGGCATTCCCCGTATGGCATTCACATTA
>JAGWBU010000121.1:7341-10570 GCA_021295735.1 Candidatus Poribacteria bacterium
GTCCAATATGAAAACTATATCTATTTCTAAGATGTTTCTGTCTAACCCAACCTCACGAAAACAGCTAAAATTGTCCAAAGTATAGTTAAGAAAATGTAAAGGTGTTTTTAGATTTTACTATAAATGAAAAGTCGTTACCACTAAGTACCCTTGGTGCGGTTTCCTAACCGCACCGAATCGCCCGTAAATACTGTTTATTTTCAGTTTATGTCCATCCGCGTCGCCAAAAACTGGAATCGGGACTAACAGAATTTGTACAAGTTTCCTGTGCAGAATATAAATCAAAGGTAGATTGTACTTTTATATCAGAACATCTACAATCCTTGCAATGCTGTGATAATCTGCGTTGAAGTAGTACGATGACCGAACCTGCGTCCAATATCTGTCCACACAATTATTCCCTCTTCATTTATAATAAATGCTGAAGGATTTGCCCAATTCATACTTCCTTGATCAAGTACGTTGTATGCCTCAATAGCTTCAAAATCTGAGTCTGAAAGCACTGGGAAAGTTAATCCCAAATCATTACGCGTGTTAGACGCTCCAAACTGCGTATCCCCACTAATTGTAATTAGTTCTGCAGCACCCGCATCTTTAATACCTTGATATCCATCTCGCAACTCCCTGAGTTGCCCTTGACAGACCGGTCACAACCCAGTTGAATAAAACTGAATTACGACCTTTTGACCAGCATAATCGGAGAGCATAACGGTATTGCCATCAGCGTCTGGAAGCGAAAATGCTGGTGCTGTTGCACCGATTGCCAATCCTTCTCCTGGATCCAACGGTTCTGGTTCAGGTGTCGTCTCCATTGGTGGTTCAGGTGTCATAACGTTGGTGTCTTGCGGATCTGGTGTTAAAACATCAGCGATTTCGTCTGTTTCTAAACAACCAAAACACATCAACACCGAGAAAATTAGTGCGATGTAAACGAGTTGGTTAATAAATTTAATTCTCATATCTCACGTCTCCCTTCATCATTTTGTAATTGCATCCATTGACAAACATCGCCGCGCATCCTTTCAAGTATCGGGCGCGACGCTGCTTCAAATGCTAAATTGTTGAATTCGTAAGGATCTACATTTACATCATACAGTTCCTCAATAGGATGATGCTGAGTTAAATAAACAAGTTCAGCAGTTTTAGGGTCGTTTTTCGCCTTTTCTACCCAACTGTTCCAAACTTCGGCATGGCTTTCTGAAATTCCTTCTACTTGCGTAAAATGGGTCGTCCAGACATTTTCGGGCATTAGGTTCAAAATATATTTGTATTGGCTATCCCGAACGCACCGTTGCGGGAAGACATTCATGTTTCCATCGCGCGTATGCGTGCCGTAAATTTTATCACGAAAAGTTGTTTGTTGTCCACACAAAACATCCTTAAAACTTCTACCATCTAAATCACCTGACGGTTCACCATCTGCTACGTCTACAAGGGTTGGTAAAAGGTCAACATGCGAAATCATTGCATTGGAGACGGTCGCAGCAGGAATCTCACCAGGCCACTTTGCGATGAATGGCAGACGAATGCCAGTATCATATAAAGTCCATTTACAATGCGGCCACTCCGAACCGTGATCGGTTGTATAAATAAAAAGTGTGTTGTCAGCATATCCGTGTGTTTCCAACATTTTTTCCACTTCACCGATGCGTTTATCCATCGTCGTGATGTCCTGATAATAGTTGGCAAGTGCTTTGCGTGCAATAGGCGTATCTGCAATATAGGGTGGTAAGGGTAATGCATCAGGGTCATAAATTTTGTTCGGCTCCCATGTTACATGCGGATTGCTATCAGCAAGAATCAGACAGATCGGTTGATCTGGATTTTCTTGCTGATGGGTTAAGAGAAAACGTTCAACTGGTGCCGTATCAAGCCCTTCTCTTCGGTATTTCCGATCATGTTCGGCACTTT
Organism: Candidatus Poribacteria bacterium; assembly: GCA_021295735.1. Classification (GTDB taxonomy): domain Bacteria; phylum Poribacteria; class WGA-4E; order WGA-4E; family WGA-3G; genus MSPOR6. The sequence goes on from JAGWBU010000121.1 coordinate 9,253, forward strand.
TTGGCAAAAATCCACCGATATATTCAAAATCAAAGAGTTTATCGGGTTTTACATGCGTTTTTCCAGCGATCGCTACACGATAACCGAGTTTTCTGAGCATTTTCGGTAATGTTTCAAGTGTTGCGTGGCATTCCGTATGATTTCCCATAGCACCGTGTTGTGCCGGATAGAGTCCTGTGTAAAGGGTAGAACGAGAGGGTGCGCAGGTTGGCGTTGGTGTGAAGGCATGCGTAAAACGCATTCCTTCCTTTGCAATACGATCTAAGTGTGGAGTTTGGATGTGTGCGTTTCCGTAGCAACCGAGATATTCCCATCCATGGTCATCGGATAGGTAAACAACGATGTTCGGTTTTTGCATCTGTTATTCCTTAAGAGAAAGAAAAGGGTTCGGTTTTTCTGCATTGTCGTTTTCCATCACAATAGGTTCTGGTGGAAATTGGGTGCATACCTCACCTTTTTTCATTGCCCAGCGGAAGTTCTGCCAAAAACGTTTGCTCGTTTTGACGATCTCAGGATTTGTCCAGACACCAGCAACTGCAATACGACTTTTCTCACTCGGATTCGGTGGACTATAGTGCCACATATTGCTATGCCAAAAAACAACATCACCAGTATCTAATTCAATATGGTGTACGCCGTGTTTTGATACCATCTCCTTGACATGTTCTCGCGGTAATTCTCCGTGGATGCTATCAGGATACAAGACATGTTCAATAATCTCTGTCTTGTGGCTTCCGGGAATAAACTGCATACAACCATTCTCTCGTGTAGCAGGTTCAAGCGGCATCCAGAAGTTGAATGGTTCTGTCTCACCATCGCGCCAGAGTCCATTATCTTGGTGCCACGGCGTCGCACTTCCTGTGTGAGCGGGTTTCAGGAAACAACTATTGAACTTCACAATGATGTCATCACCGAGAAAATAACGTGCGATGTTGAGCAATTTTTCACCTGCGTGAACATTGTGCCAGATTAGGGGTGATTGAACACAGAAGTTTGCTAATTTACGGTAACGTGCTATCCTCCCTTGTGGTGTATCCTCCATAGGATTCATCGGGTCAATGTCTGCTTTTGTTCCAGGTTCTGGTGACATAATTACATTACGAATTACACCACGCATCTCTGCAGCAAGGTCCGCTGTAATAACGTTACGTAGGATAAAATAACCTTCAGTTTCATATTGTGTTTTCTGTTCAGCGGTAGGCTTCCATTGCATCATTGAATGTTATCCTTTCTGTCTAAATTATACTATAGTTTGGACAATTTACATACTGTTCGAGGACTTGCTGAGAAACTGTTAGGTGTCCAAAGCAAAATATTG
>JAGWBU010000121.1:10647-28609 GCA_021295735.1 Candidatus Poribacteria bacterium
GCTGAAAGAACTCGTCCAAAAATACCTTTTGGGCAGCCCCAACGGGGCGACAGGTGTATAGAAACGCGGTAAACAACCCGCTTCAGCCCCAGCGGGGCGACAGGTGCATAATATGAAAACTATATCTATTTCTAAGATGTTTCTGTCTAACCCAACCTCACGAAAACAACTAAAATTGTCCAAAGTATAGTAAATTATACAGAAAATTTGTTAAAAACAAAAAAAATTAGGATTTTTTACAAAAAATGTAGAAAATTTGTAACCACTTCTAATTTATAAACGTAGTCATTATTAAAAGGTGTATTATGGAATCGTAAGGAAACTATGCTGCTAAAGGCGTTGTAAGGAATTTTTGGAGTTGACAATACAAAAATCTGTATTAACAAAAAATTCTTCTATTAACTTTATAGTTCTTGAAAAGTAATTTAGCAGAAACTAAATACAGTGTCAAGTTGTCTTTAGAAGATTCACATCTTCAGGTTTCCACCCCACCATGTTTAATCAAGTATACGATTTATTCAAACATTCGTAAACACAGTTAGGAAAAAAATGTTAACGAAAGAAATGGTAGAAAACGTTCCGTCAGAACCGGGTGTCTACTTTTTTCACGGTGCCTCTGGTAAAATCTTGTACATCGGTAAGGCGAAATGTTTGCGCAAGCGTGTACGTTCATACATTCATAAGGTTAAAAATCGCCGTTCTAAAATCAAACGTCTTATTAGATGGACAACTTCTGTTAGATATCATATTTGCCAATCTGAACAAGAAGCACTCTTCTTGGAATCACGTTTAATCAAACAACATCAGCCGTCCTATAATTCTGCCCTGAAATATGGCACTCAAACATGGTATATTCGTATCAATGTAGATGAAGATTTTCCACGACTTGAAAGAGTTCCAGAACCTCAAGCAGATAACGCGAGATATTTCGGTCCTTTATCAAGTCGTAGATGGACCGATGAGGCGATTGATGTTTTACAGCGAATTTTTATGGTTCGCACTTGCCAAGAAATTATTACACCCCTTGTCGGTTACCGTGCTTGCCTACAATACGACATGAAACGTTGTTATGCGCCTTGTGCTGCACTCATTACGCGTGAACTCTATAGAGAAATGATAATGAATATCGTTAATTTGCTTGACGGGGAATATGAAAAAGTACAAGCAAATCTCGTAGCAAAGCGGAATAGTGCATCTGCGATGCTTCAATTTGAACGGGCAGCAGCTATTCACAAGCAGCTTCAACGTATTCAAAAGGTATTTCCATTTCTTGATGCCCACAGAGAAAAGCCGCAATAAAGTCCAATTAAGATAATAGTCTTGTGTAGATGGTTAGACAAATCACATATTTGCTGAAAAAAGGCTTGACACAAATATTAAAAATATGATATTATGGTTTATGTAAATAACAAAGGAGGTAAAACGATGTATATAGCGAGATTTACGCTGATTTCTCTCGTTACCTTTGTATTTCTGATGGGTTGTGGTATGGTCGGTCAACAAGCTGAAATGGCTGAAGAAACCACAATGGCTGCGGAAGAAAAACCGATGGATGCGGATGCATTAAAGGTTCCAACTCCGGCTGCCTATCAGGAAGTGACACTTCAGGTGGAGGGCATGACATGAGGTTCGTGTCCCGCCGCAGTGCAGGATGCACTCAGCAAGGTCACGGGTGTTAAAGAGGTTGTCAGTGTTGAAAGATCCACCAAGAAGGCTATCGTTAAAGTTGAAAAGGGCAAAGTTACAAACGCTGCTCTGATAAAAGCTGTTGAAGCAGATCCACGCTTTACGGCAACAGTCGCTAACTAACGATTGGACAAGGGCGAGGTTTCCTTCGCCCTTCATCCCTTCGTCTGATATGTTTTGTGGTTTTACCCAACTTGCAATATAAATTTGGTAAACAGTGAAAAGATAACCCACAAGACGTGGGAATTTTATTGATGATTGTGCAAAATCTACTTATTAAGGGGAATCAATCAAATGTTAAAAAAAGCATTAATCTGCATAGTTATGCTGGTAGTTGTCTTCGGATGTGCTAACCAGCAAAAAGACACAGCAGAAGAAGCAGCGGAACAGACGCAAGAAACTGAAACAACTGAACAAGCACAAGAAACTGAGGCAACTGAACAGACGGAAGAAGCTAAGGTTGCTGTTGCTGTTGAAGAAATCAGTTTGACAGTTAATGGTATGACGTGAGGCAACTGTGTCGCCGCAGTGCAGTCTGCACTCGCCAAGGTTACAGGTGTCACAGAGGTTGTCAGTGTTTCTCAAGCCGATAATAAAGCAGTTGTGAAGGTACAGAAGGACAAAGTTAATACTGAAGCTCTGGTTCAAGCAGTTCAAGCGGATCCCCGCTTTACTGCACAAGTTATTGAATAATTTTGGTTTGAATATGGAGGTATTTTTATACCTCCACTTACAATAAAGTTCTCATTCCAAATTTGTTTTGATATTGTTTTCCTCATGCGCTGCAAGCTCATGAGGTTTCTTTTTATGCTAATATGTCTTATTGTAAAACCAATAATTATTTTGTCCTACGGTAGTGGGGTGTCTACCGAAATTTTGCGGGTAAAGGTCGCGATTCGGAGATCGCTCCTACAGAACACCCCTCTTTGTAGGAGGGAACTCCGATTCCTAGACAGAACAGTAGGTATAGTTTCCGAACCGTACTCAAGTTGTTCCCTATCTTGCGAATTATCTTGTAGGAGGGTTTCTAACCCCGCTAAATACCATACGCGTATTCAGCGTTGATTTGGATTTTACAGTTTGAGTCTCACAAAATCGGGCGGACAAAACCCTCCCACAAGAGAGATATTACACTAAATGACATCTATGGTGTGATTAGAAACCAAACCTACCAGAAACCTTTATACAAATGCGGCTTTGTCAACATCTGCAAGATATACACGAGCCCCATTCTGCAAAGCGGAGCGATGGACTGCTGCTTCAAACAGAAGTTCTGCCCATGCTGCTTCTCCATCTGCGGGAAACGGTTGGTCGGCGTGCATCGATTTAATTACGCCGTCAGCCATTCTCTTGAAGGACTCAGGCATTTCCGGCTTACCGGGTTCGTTTTCCCATTTTTCCTCTATTTCTGAATTATTCGCTTTACGGCGTAGGTATGATCCGTCCAAACCACGCGCTTCCGCGTAAGATTTATCACCAAGTATTTTGACTCGGAGCGGATGGTCATCATATCCCCACAAGTTTGTACCGGCAAGTGAACCGACGACTCCATTTTCCCAACCGATATGAATTAGACGTTTCCAACCACCACCTTCATTTGGATCGCCAACAACACTCACCCACTCAGGTGTACCCATACTCCAAAGAATCTGGTCTATAATGTGTGACCAACAGTTGAAGTGTGCGCGGGCATGGAGCATCTTAATTTCCCCCAACCTGCCTTCCACAACATCTTCGTGAAGTTTTCTGAAATGTTCCATAAAACGGTAGTTGAAGTCGATACCAAATTTGAGGTTGGAGTCGCGCCACGCAGAAATAGCATGTGCTGCGATGGCAAGGTCTGCTTCTCGAACTGTAGCCTGACCCTGTAGTCCACATAAAGGTTTTTCAGTGAACACATTCTGTCCACCAGCAATCAATTCGCGTAATGGCGGGATACGGCGTGTTTCATTGACAATTAGGAGTACGAGATCGGGATCACAGTTTGCCAACAACTCTTGAATAGATAAATACCCTGGAACACCGAAGTGTTCTTTCGCTTTTTCAAGAAGATCGGGGTCCATTTCGCATACAGCGACAACTTTAGCATCTGGATGGTTGTGGAAATTCCCACCGTGCATCATACCCATCCCTCTACCACTGATTAGTGCACATTCTATCATAATTAATGCCTTTCATTTATTGGGTTTTCAAATTCACAGTAAGCTTGAATTATTGAACATTACTGATAGCATGCTTACAAAGCACGCTTACTGATTAGCAGAAACGTGGATAAGTTCACGCATGCAAATTGTCTTAAAACTGATTTTCTGCAGTATAGCACACACGATAAAAAACTCAAGAAAAAAGTACTTATAGAAGCAGTTGACGGTTTTTCGTGAACCCAGAATTTCTTGCTATACACTGTCTAAGGTGCTATAATCTGCCTTGCATTCTTTGTTTGAAAACAACCCTCCAGATTGTATATGACACAACTTTTTTAGAATGAATCAGAAGAGGATACTATGAAATCACAACAACACCCAACTATCGGTTTTATTGGATTAGGAAACATGGGGAGTCGGATGGCTAAAAACCTCCATTACGCAGGATATCCACTCATTGGGAACGATATTGATGAAGCAAAATGGACAGCACTGATTGCAATAGGCGCGAAAACGACGCTTGATACCACCCAAGTCGTTAGAGAATGCGATGTTGTTATCACCAGTTTGCGTTCTTCAGATGTGTTTTTCAAGGTAGCTGAGCAGTATTTCCTGCCGAATGCCGAAGATGGTCAGATTTTCATAGACTTAGGCACTTCTGAAGTAGGTAGAACTCGCGAATTAGCAAAAGCTTTATCAAAAAGCGGTTCCACATTGATAGACGCGCCGGTAAGCGGCGGGCCCCAAGGTTCCGAAACGGGAACACTTCGTATTTTTGTCGGTGGAGATGCAGCGGTTGTTGAAAAATGTTGTCCGATTTTAGAAGTTCTCGGTGAACCAGAATTTGTAGTATATTGTGGTCCGAGCGGATCTGGACAGATCGTCAAAGGGGTGAATCAATTAGCGATGGGACTGGGTGCTGCAGCTTACATGGAAGCCATGGCGTTTGGAGTCTGTGCAGGTGTGGAGCCGATGGCAATTCGGAATGCTGTTGGCGTGGGAGATGGTTGGCGCGGTGAGTTTGACAAAATTGCCAAACGTATTATAGATGGCGCAGGAAAAAGGCTCATTGTTAAATATCCTGAATTACCCTATTTTCTGGCTGAGGCAGAAGCATCAGGATTTGAGATACCGCTTACAAAAGCACTCTATGAATTTTGTAAGAAGGGAAGTTATGAGATGTTAGACAACATGAACCGACAATCACGTTCTTTTTGGCATGAATTGATTAAAGATTCTGATGCAGAATAGGTATCCGTATTCAATCTGACCTACTCAAGTGTTACCGGCTTGACACAGCGAAAACCGATCAAACGACTTGTCCGCGCGGGTTCATTACCGCGGCGGTAAGTGATCCACACGCGAGGTTGCCCGCTCTCGACCCAGGAACCACCCCGTATTGAGCGTGAAGATTTAATATTCTCAAAATTATCTACTACCTCCGCAATACTATCGCCGCCAGCAATCGGATTGTTATCTGGTGGATTTTCATGAAAATCTTTGTCATACGCATCAAGACACCATTCTAACACGTTTCCCACTATATCATATAAATCATATCCGTTAGATGGGTAATCACCTACAGGCTTCGTGTTTCCGGTATGTCCAACATTCAGACTGTAGTTTGCCTTACTATCATCAATTGAATTTCCCCATGGATACTTTTGTCCTTCAACACCACCGCGTGCAGCTTTTTCCCATTCCGCCTCAGTCGGAAGCCGTTTTTCTACCCATTTTGCATAGGCAGCCGCACCATACCAACTCACCGAAACAACAGGGTGATCTGCTTTATCACTTGGATATGTATTTCCATCCCAATTTGCAAGGTAATTTCCATCATGGAATTTGCTATCAATACGATCCTTTTGCCATTCCGAGTTAGCATCAACAAACTTTTTGTATTCAGCATTTGTTACCTCATACTTGTCCATATAGAATGCATCAAGGTAGACCGTATGTCCAGATTGTTCTACGTTCCCTTCTTCTCCGCTAACACTGCCTAACTGAAATTCTCCTTCAGGAATTAGAACCATCCCTTCAGGGACTACGGGTTCGCCTACTTGGTCATCTACGGTATAAGTGAGTCTCCGATTTCCACCTTCCCAAGTGAGTTCTATTTCAAGCATTCCTAATGGAAACGGACCTGAGATAGTGGCGGTATTATCAGAAGTAACTACTTCTCCTTTGGAAACCGAAAGATTTTGAGGTGTACCGCTAAAATTAACAGTGATAGTTGCGTCTGTAGGAATAGTACTTCCATCAGCTGGATTCACAGATTGGAATTCGACGGAATCGTCTTCCCCACATCCAACCATAGAAATGACAAATAAATATACAAGAATTATTGCTATAGAATATAACTTCTGTTTCAAAAGTCGTCTCCTTTCAAATGTGAAAAAGTAGAGCAATTGGACGGACAAAGCCATCCCACATGAAAAGGGAATGTAGATGATGTTAGTTCGTATTGAACACCTGTTGCATTTCTAATTGCATCATCTCAAATAATTCGCTTTTCAAGTTTATTAAATCTTTATCAGTGATGCTTCTGGGGCGTGGTAATGGGACTTCTACTTCCGCTTTTATTGATGCGGGTCTTGCAGTTAAGACATAAATCCTATCCGCAAGGAGAAGTGCTTCCTCTATATCATGAGTTATCAGCAATACCGTTTGTCCACCTTTGTGCCAAATATCTAACAGAATCGATTGCATCACAGTTCGCGTCATTGCGTCTAACGCGCCAAAAGGTTCATCCAATAGCAGAACATTTTTACGAAAAAGGAGCGTACGGACTAATGCTACACGTTGACGCATGCCGCCTGAAAGTTGCATGGGGTAACTATTTGCAAACCCTTGCAAACCAAGCTGTGCTAATAGTTTGCGTGCCTCCTTTTTTACCTGAACAAGCGATTCTTTCTGAATTTCTGGTCCGATAAGTACGTTTCTTAATACTGTTCGCCACTGTAAAAGAAGGTCTTTTTGTTGCATATATCCAAACGCTCCAGTATTGCCATGAATACGTTTGCCATTGAGATAAATTTCACCGGTTTGTGGCTTGAAGAGTCCAGAGATGATATTGAACAACGTACTCTTACCACACCCAGAAGGACCGAGCAAAGCAACAAATTGCCCTGTATCGACTGAAAAGTTTAACTTGTTTAGCACCGGTAGTGGCACGTTCTTCTGAATGAAGGTATGCGTTAAATTCTTGACCTCAAGTTTAGTCATAATACTACAACCTATCTCATAAATCATTTGTAGGGCGAGGTCCCGGGGAATGCCATCAGGCATTCGGACCGTTGATTTGGTGCCTCGCCATGTCTTGAAGATGGAACAATGGGCGGGCACAGGGACCCGCCCCTACAATATGAGGAAGCGTTAGATAAAACATAGCGAACCTAACAAAATCTGATTTATGAGATACGCTCTATATTCTCTCCTCTACGTAGCACCAAATCATCGTCTATGGTGTATTTAAAGTAATACCTAACCACGCGCAGCGCGCTGACGAAAAAAGCGCATAAGTGGTGTTACATAAGACTCATCCGTGCGGATATTGATAAAATCAGTCTGGCTTGCCCGAAAAGCTTGTAGCCGTGCTGCATCTGCTTCTTGATTGAGTTCTGCATATAGTTGCCTTGCTTGTTCAGACCGTGTATCTACTACCATTCGCTCACCAGTCTCAGCATCCTCAAACTCTATTAAACCGACGTTCGGCATCTCTACTTCCCGTTGATCTCGTAGTGTAATGGCGATAAGTGAATGCCGCTTGCTTGTGATACGTAGCTGCCTCTGATAGTCAGTATCCATAAAATCCGAGATTAGAAATACAACACTATGCGGTTTTAAAACTTGATCAGCAAATATTAATGCTTCAGCAATATCTGTACCAGAATGACTCGGCTGAAAACGGAGAATATCGCGAACAACACGCAAAACGTGTCTTTTACCTTTGCGCGGCGCGACAAAATGTTCAACCGTATCAGTAAAACAGATTAACCCGACTTTATCATTGTTTTTGATAGCGGAAAAAGCCAGAAGTGCTGCAACTTCTGCTGCAATCTCAGCTTTCGTTTCAGGAATACTGCCGAATGCCGTTGAAGCACTCATATCTACAAGCAACATCATTATTAACTCGCGTTCCTCAACGTACTTCTTGACATAGGCATGCCCCATGCGTGCTGTGACATTCCAATCGATCGTCCTAATTTCATCACCATCTTGATATTCTCTTACTTCATCAAATGTGATTCCCTGCCCCTTGAAAATGCTCTTATATTCACCTGCAAAGACGGTATTCACCAACCGATTTGTGAAAATGTCAATACGTCGAATCTTTTTAAGAATTTCTTTTTCATCCATATCATTTCAAGTGAGGACAGATTTTGGTTGCTTAATTATCTATATCCCATTATATTATCAGAAAAGCATTGAGAAATCAACATCTTTATCAGAGCGAGGGTGTGTAAAGTTTTTGTAGAAATCCGCACAACTCCTATTGTAGAGGCGGGTCTCCGAGGAATGCCTTATGGCATTCCCCGGGACCCCGCCCTACAGTGGAAAACGCCGCGTAATCATTGCAAATTGAACCTATGTAATATGCAGTATGTTTTAGATGGAACCGCCATTGAAATTCACCATGAAATCCAAACTGGAAACATCCGTCATGTTGTTTTTGATTTTGACGGAACGATTTCTCTCATTCGGGACGGATGGCAGAACGTCATGGTACCGATGATGATTGAGTTCCTCCAAACAGAAACCGATACCACCGAAACCCAAGAACAATTGGAAGCAATTGTTGTTGAATTTGTTGATAAATTGACGGGTAAACAGACGATCTATCAGATGATTCAACTCAGTAAAGAGATTGAGAAACGTGGTGGGCAACCGAAGGATCCGCTCGCATATAAAGATGCGTATAACCAACGTCTACTGCCTATTGTTGAACAACGAATCTCAGAACTCGCGGTAGGAACAAAATCACCAGAAACACTACGCGTTCCAATGGCACTTGAATTTCTCCAAAGTCTGCATGAAATGGGTGTAAAATGCTATCTCGCCAGTGGGACAGATGTTGAATTTGTCAAAAACGAAGCAAAACTTCTCGATGTTGCGCAGTATTTTAGTGGTGGAATTTTTGGTGCCTTAAGGGAATATAAAAAATTCTCCAAAGCCATGGTCATTCAGAAAATCCTAACAGATTTCAAGTTGAAAGCGAGTGAACTTCTTATTGTTGGAGACGGCTACGTGGAAATTGAAAATGCCAAAGCGGTGGGTGCTATCGCTGTGGGTGTAGCGTCTGTTGAAGATAATGTTTATAATATGAACGCAGATAAACGGGAACGACTTATTCGGGTTGGGGCAGACATCATCATCCCAGATTTTCGGGAAGGGAGACAACTCATTGAATATCTATTTAATCAATAAACAATGTTTCCTGCCGCATTGATTTATGGATAGTCGTACCATATCTAATTAAAAAATTATAAGAAAAGATCCCACGTTTTGCAACATTTTAACCTACGATGCCAAATCATCAAGCATCTGGCGGATATTATGCTCGCCACTATCAATAAACAGCGGTGCTAAGGGGCCTCTACCGTGCAACGTCTGCAGTAAGGTATCTATCTGAATCATACGTTGTTGTGGTGTGTAGCACCTAAGCCATTTTTGGATAAATTCACGCGCTGGTCTGGGATTGCCGGTTCTGAGTGTCTGCGTGCTTTTTCGCCATGCTTGCCATCTAAACGAATATCCACAGTCTGTGCAAGTAAGTTTTTCATCTTTCTTTTTTAAACTTTTACGATAATCTCGCCACCTACGTTTATAATCACACACTGTGCACTGAATGTTACCAGAAACATGCAGTGCCGTCTCTTGACACTTCGGACACTGTAATTCGGGTTTAGATTGCTGATGTTTGGCGGTTTGCGTTTTCGGAGGTTTATCTGGTCTACGGACAAGATTATGACAATGAGGACACGGTAAACGAACACGGGTTCTCACCGACTGATTGTAGGCTACTTGGGCCCAGGTTTTCCCACAAGCACACTGCAAGTCATCATTTTGCTTTAGGACAGAACGACACGTAAAACATCGCGGCGTATCACGCAGTGCTTGACGACAATCGCGCCAAAGAAGTCTTTCTCCACAGTGCAAGCAGCGAAACCAATTCTCGCGAGTCCCACCTTCAACTTTACTAAAAAGCGGGTCAATCTGCCGCGCTATCTTTGTGCTGCATTGTGGACAAGGCACACGTCCCTCACGATAAACATCGGCAACCGTCGCGATATCAGCACAGCGAGCATATAGTTCCCACCCTACATCATGTAGCAACATATCATCATAGATACCAAGCCGTGCAAATCGGTATAAACGACGAATTTTGATAGGTTTTACTCGGGGTGACCATTCCATAACAATTAATTTTCGACAAATTAATCGGAAATTTTAACAACTTCTTCACTTTCAATGCTACGACTAATTGCCTCTAAAACACGCATGTTCTGATACGCATCTTCAAGACTTGAATGTGGTTGTGTTCCTGCTTGTAATGATTGTGCCCAATGCCGCATCTCTTCCAGATAACCGGGTCTGCTGATACCATGATATGCAGTATTAAGATTCCATTCTTCGGTAGGTGTGTCAGCATAACCACCACCAGTACCGAGCCATGTCGGGACACGGTAACGGCGCAACTTACGTGTCTCAAACACCTGAATTGCCTGATTGTTTGTGCCTTTGATGAAAACCATCGCCTCTAAGACAGGACCAGTACCGAGTGTCATAGTGCCGATGCCACCGTTCTCGTATCGTAGATTCACGGACATTGAAACGGTAGATGATGCAGAATCAATCTCACCCATCGCAAACACTTCGCTGACCTGTCCCATAAAAAAACGCATGCAATCGGTGGGATGGATTACCTGATCAAGCATGAAGGGCCAAGCAAAAGGTGACCCTGCCTGATTAAGGCGTGGACCTGGCGCGAGGTATCGCGTATGGTATTGGCACGCTGTTCCAAAATCGTCTTCGTCTATCAACTTTTTTGCAATCTGATGTGCAGGGGCATGCCGCCACATTGTGCCTACCATACCTGTCTTACCTGTCTCAACAGACGCATCTACCAGCATTTTCGCCCCCTCTGCTGTAGTGGCGGGAGGCTTTTCCGTATATATGTGATAACCTTGCTGGAGACATTCAATACCAATGTCTCGATGTAGTTTATCCTCTGGTCTGCCAACTACTGCTACTGCATAGAGGTCTTCATTTTTGAACATCTCATTGTAATCGGTGTAATGACGCAGTGCACCAAACCTCCGAGCATTCGATTTCGCCTTGTCTTCTACAAGGTCACATGTAGCAACAAATTCAAACTCAGGGACCATCGGGATGCACTGTTGTAAAATTGATGACATCCCACCACAACCAATAAAAGCAACTCTAATTTTATCCATAAATAAGCCTCCAAATCATTTTTTGCGTAATTATTAGACGGGATCGGCTGAAACATTATAGAAAGGGGTTGTGTGCAACTTCCCAATAAAAACCGTCAGGGTCTTTGAAGTAACCTGAATAACCACCCCAAAACACCTTCTGTCCGGGTTTCACAAGTTCAGCGCCCGCTGCAACCGCTTCTGCTAAGGTGTTGTCTACCTCCTCTGGTGAATCAACATTGTGAGCAAGCGTAAATCCTTGAAAACCTGATCCTTCCGGAGAAACAGTAATATCTTCAGCCAGTTTGTCCCTTGGATAGAGTCCAAATATTATACCTTCCATCTTAAAAAATGCGATACTATCCGAGTCACCCATTAAGGGAAAACCTAACCCATTTTGATAGAAATCAACGGAACGTTGTAGGTCTTCAACACCAAGTGTAACGATAGTGATATGCGGTTTCATTTATCTCCTTAGTAGTGTATTTGAAAATAAAATATGACCCTACACCTACCCATGTCTATGCAGGTCATTTCATAATGTTTGAAATCCTTAATCTTCATTTGGCGTGTTGGATTCTTGTTCTCGTCTAAAATTCTGTCGTGTTAACCATTCAACAGAATCTGCGATTTTTTCATGTGCACGCATTGCGCGCCAACCGATAACCATCCAAAAAATTGCGGTAAACACTGTCCACAAAATCGTAAGCATTGCGAGACCTTCAAAGTTACCAAGCATGTTTCCTCCGTTTATGAGTATAGTAAAGATTGTCTTCAGGATATTAAGATATATGATAACTTTATTTATGTCCAGAAAAACTTGAAAACAAGCCGTGCGCGATGGTGTAAACAAATATATCAAAAATCAGTGGTATTAAGAATGAGCGAAGGAGGGTTTTTGCTGTTTACTGGAGATTCCTTATATCGCAGTGGGAGCAAAAGGCTTCAGTGATTGCGAAGTCTGTCCTGTTGTAAGTAATTCCGCAATGAGTTGTCCTGTAATCGGGGCAAGCAGAATGCCGTTTTTGAAGTGCCCAGATGCTATGACTACGTTGTCATATCCAGGAAGATATCCGAGACACGGCCCGTTTTTATAATATGGACGCAGACCTGCCCATGTTTGCACAAATGTGCTTTGCGCGAGTTCGGGTGTGATAACAACCGCAGCGTCAATCATCTGCTTTACACCATCAACAGATGGCGTTTTATCGTAGCCAACAAACTCCACCGTAGCACCGAGCAAAATCTTGCCGTCTACACGCGGAACAATATAGATACCGAGACCATCAATTGTACGCTGAATCAGTGGTGGCATCGTTTCAAGCAGAACAATTTGCCCTTTCGCAGGAGAAATTGAGATATGAAAGTCAAGTAAGGCTGTTAAGTTGCCTGCCCAGCACCCTGCAGCGATGACAAATGAATCTGCATAGATAGTTTCACCGTTGACTATCGCCCTGACAACTCGTCCATTCTCTCTGACAAATCCAGTAACTGAATTTCCTAATAGGAGTTTAGCACCGTAATTTGCTGCACCTTTTGCTAACGCAGCCACCATCTTGGGGTTACGTACATGTCCATCTTCAGGAAACAACACTGCTCCTGCAATGGATTTTGAAACAGCGGGCTCTAATTTCCATGTCTGTTCGGGAGATAAAACTTCAGCAGTAAAACCTCGGTCTATCCGCCGTTCCGCTAAACCGATCAAACCTGCTGCCTCCGAATCATCAAAAAAGACTGAGAGTGTGCCAGAACAGATAAATTCGATGTCTATTTCTGTTTCGGATTTCAGTTCTGTGGCTAATGATGGATACATGGCAAGACTTGCACGGCATAATTCTGGATACGGTTCGTGCGTTGATGCGTGAGATGTTAAAATACCTGCGCCTGCCCAAGATGCTTCCGTTCCAATACGTGATGCTTTTTCAATTAAGAGGACATCTACCTGCCTTTTGGCAAGTTCATAGGCAATCGCACACCCAATAATACCACCGCCGATAATAGCAACATCTGCCTTATTCTGGTTCAAGTTTTCTCCGTTTTTGGGAAAGTGTTACATAAAGATAATTGCCACGATTGAAAACTATGAATAGTTTAGCATATTGTATATTAGTTGTCAATTACGCTGCGGACAGCAGAAATTATTAAAAAAAATTAGAGTTTTGAGAAAAAATCTGATTTTTCTCAAATTATGCACATTTTCAGCCTCAAAACTGTGTCTTATAATTAATAAGATAGCTCTAATTTAACAATTTCAGATTATGTGTGTGTTTGGTATACTCTTAAGAGTTTAAACTTGAGATATAAAGTCTATATTTAAATGAGGGTGTTAAAAGAGCGAAAGCACATTTAATCTATTGGTCAATCTTGGAGAATTATAATGGAAAAAGATGATGTCCAACTAATTCACAAAATTTTATCAGGGGACGATGAGGCGTTTAGTTCTTTAGTTGAAAAATATCAAAAAGGGGTTCACGCGCTTGCTTGGCGTGAGATTGGCGATTTTCACTTTGCTGAAGAAATTACGCAAGACGTTTTCCTTCAAGTATACAAAAAACTCTCCACTCTAAGAAATCCTAAGCAATTTTCGGGTTGGCTTTATGTAATTACAAAGCGACTTTGTATTAATTGGGCTACAAGAAACAAACTTAATATGCAATCCCTTGAAGGAACACCTATAAAAGAAATAGACAAATCATCATATAAACATTATGTGTTGAAGGAACAAGAGGCACAAGCAACTGAACGGCGCCATGCTGTGGTAAAAAAACTTCTCCAAAAACTACCTGAGAGTGAACGTACCGTAGTGACACTGTACTACCTCGGTGAAATGCCCCCGAAGGAAATTAGTAAGTTTTTAGGGGTATCTGTAAATACGATTAATAGTAGAATTCGTAGAGCACGAAAACGTCTACAAGAGAAAGAAGAAATCTTAATTAATGGGATACTCAGTAGCGTTCAAGTTTCCCCTAATTTAACAAAGAATCTAATGGAGCAAGTCGCAACCATCAATTTGAAACCACAGCCGGTTGGGAAACCGTTGCTTCCTTGGACAGCCTTGGGTACAGCCACCGTTTTGGTTATATTGGGACTTGGTATAGGTAATCAATACATTACCTATTTTCAAAAACCTTATAGTTTCCACGCTCAATCTGAACCTACAGTTGAAATCGTTGAGGTTTCCGTTATCTTGGATCTTGATCCAAAGTTTTCTCAACAAAATCAGATTGGAAACATCATTCCTTTAAGCATAAACAATGGAAAGGACAAGTTTGGTGAAACAGAAACCGTTAACCTAACTGGACATGAACAAGAACGTTTTTTTGGATTAACGCTTGCTGAAATTAAAGAGAAGATTCCAGAGTTAGAGAAAGAAATCCGCACGGATCTAACAAAAGCAGTGAAACTCTATAAGGAACTAAAAACCACTGATGGAATGGCTGCTATGAGTCCCGAGGTTGCTGAATGGCGTGACAAAACATGGAAAGAGGTGAAGATGCTATTCAATGGAGTGGCTGACAGCAGAAAAATATTGACATATACATCCTATTTGAGAGCAATAGGCGAAGAACAGAATCCAACACTTCCTGGTGGTTGGCTCTTTGAACTGATGGAGCCTCTGCCAATGGGTATCACAGTGGGCAATTCAACCGAAAAACCCTCTAAACAGGACAGTAGCACGATTTTTGAAAAAAATAAATTAGGAGAAAAATAATGTCTCTTTTAAACATGAAAACGATTCGTTTTATACTCTACTGTTTTGTGTTATTCATCTACCTCACGCTATCATTCGCAAAAGAAACACCAACGACTGTGCCACAACCTGACGACACAGAACCAGAACTTAATTTTGAAGCACTTTTAGCTGCCATCAAAAAGACTGATACGTCAATCAAATCTGGTCAAGGAGAATTCGTTTACACCCATGGACATCCTCCGTTCAACACCTACACTAATACTACTAAAGGAAAAATCGCTTTTGATTTAGAGAGGACACGCTACGATTTACCGATAAGAACTACTATTCTGACACCAACCACGATGTGGGAGATTGTTCCATTCATCAAAAGAGCGCCTAACTACTACTTTAGCACGAAACCTCAACGAAAAATCCATCCAGTTGGAGCGGATCCAAGACAGTGGATCCGCTTGGGACCACCAAATCAAGATTCCGCAACTTATCTGAAAGAAAACGGTTTTGAAATCAAAGGGCGCGAGTTTTTCCGTGACATACTGTGTTATGTCTTAGAAACAAAAGAAGGAGACAAGTCAACAAAGATTTGGATCGCACCTGAGCGCGGATTTCAACCAATCAAACGTGAAAGCAAAATACCTCGTCCGGTTGACGCTTTGGACAGCGATATTCCGATGGAAGCTCTTACAAACACCCGTACTATCATCTTGTATGAGCAATTCGGAAAAATATGGTTCCCAAAAAGAGTCATTAGCGAGTCTTTTTGGGTTGATTTCAAAGTAGAAGAACCTGTCTTTTTCCGACAGACACTGGAAACAAAGAACTTTAAGATAAATCATCCTATTCCAGCAGAGACATTTACAGTTGAAATCCCTGATGAAGCAATGATTCGCGTAGACGGAAATAAAGTTCTCTCCAAAAAGGAGTTCCTTGAACAATATGGGAAGCGGTAAAGGTTGTTTGATTGTAGCGTGTTAAACAAAGCATAAATTAAGGATAATTTGTTTCTGAACTATACGAGAGGGGAGTTTACGATGCTTAAATCAAAGTTATTTTGGACAAGTTTTTTACTCTGCGTAATAGCGTTCTGTGGTATTCTGTTTTACAGAACAAATCAACAGCCACAAGAGCCGAGAAAAATTTACAATACTATCAAACTGGGACAGCGGAACACATCTCAGATTGCAGATAACCCAACAGTTCGAACAAATGACGAACTAAAAGAAACAGATGTCGGTTCTACACCTGCGAATTCTGCCGAAGGAATTGATGCTAAAAATTCGAACCTTAGAAATGCATCACTTTCTAAAGCAGAAGCACAAGATGAAAAGAGCATTTCGTCCAACACTGAAGCTGAAGTTTCAAGCGCACTTGAAACTGAAGAGGAACATTTTTACGGCTTAACACTTGATGAAATTGAGCAACAAATTCCAGTTTTAGAGCAAGAAATTCGCACTAATCTTACCAAGGCAGTTGAACTCTATACAGAACTGAGCAGGACTGACGGGATGGCTGCAAAATCTGCCGAGATTGCAGCGTGGCGTGATAAAACATGGAAAGAGGTTAGACAGCTATTCTATAGTGTTTCCCGCACCGGAAAAATAATGAGATATACTTCTTTTCTAAAAGTAACAGGTGAAGAACAAAATCCAACACTTCCTGGTGGATGGATTTATAAACTCATGGAACCCCTGCCGATGCGTGTCACAGTTGGAACATCTCAATAAATCCTCGCTTTAGTTTTGCCTTCCAATTTCTATTGCCGAATTCCCGATAAAATCCACTATTGTCAAATTACGGTCAGTTCAAGTTAAGAAGCATCCTTGAACTCGTAGTCTGACTCCCCACTCTCATTCCTATTATTTTTAACGTAAGCTTGATAATTAGAATGAATATAGATGTCCGTTGGGTAGAGCGAACGCGAAACCCGTAAATCAACGCCAAATGCGCCTGTGGCATTTGTCGGGACTAAATGTGCGACAGTCTCAATCATCATGAATATTGAGAAGGGGTCATAAAAACATAGATGTTTTCTTAAGTTTACACCCGCAGCATGCCAAACGCGCATGCTGCGTTGATTTATGGGTAGAGCGAACGCGAAACCCGACCTACAATGTGATTGCAAAATATTAACGTTTGTGATGAAATGCGCCAGAAAAACCGAAAACTAAATGTGTATAATTAAAATAGATTGTTCTAATTTACCGAATTGTTCTATTTGAAATCTAATTTGACTTGACAACGTTTTTAAGTTAGAATAAACTTATCTGTTAAGTATATAACTACGTTTGAGCGATTCGCCTTTGTGCATATAGTGGCGGTACGTTAGATATCAATTATGCCCCTTAGGTTTCCAATAAACCCTCTCCTCAAACGATAAATTAAACCTTTGCCGAAAGGTAGAGAGAACGTCACAATATAGTAAACAAATTTTGTAAGGAGTGTTTATATGAATAATCAGCTTTTTAACAGGAAAATGTTTCTTTCCTTGATGGCTGTTGTAATGTGTTTGGGATGGACTGCGATGAGTTACGGTGCAGCTACCGTTTCTGTTGATCCCGCTACAATTGAATCCCCGGCAGTCGGGGAACAACTCACAGTAAATATTAATATCGCTGGAGGCGCAGGTGTTGCCGGTTACCAAGTAGACGTAAATTTTGATTCAACTGCGCTCAGTTATGTTTCTGCTGCGAACGCTAGCTACCTACCCACAGCAGGCACGACTATCCTTCCTGTAGTTACATCAGCTGCTTCAGGTGACCGTGTTACGATCGGAGCAACTACCTTCAACCCGGTGGTTCCTGTGGATGGTGATGGCACGCTTGCTACTGTAACATTTGAAGTCGTTGAGGTAAAAGCGTCCGCTATTACCTTAACAGATGTTATCATCTCCGGTGCCGGTGGCACTGCGTTGGAAAGAACGATTGCAGGCGGTTCGGTTACTGTTCCCGCACCTACGGAACCGACTGAACCAACTGAGCCTACGGAACCTACAGAGCCTACGG
>JAGWBU010000122.1 GCA_021295735.1 Candidatus Poribacteria bacterium
GGTATATCCTTAAATTGACGCATAAGGTACGTTTTCCTAACTGCTCCATAAATATGAATCAAGTTAATGTGGTATTAGTCATTCACCGGGTATGAATGCCGTTTAGGCATTCCCCGTGTGGTATTCGGCGGGAGCGATCTCCGAATCGCGACTAATGCCACTCGTAGTCGGGAATCGGAGTTCCCTCCTACAGATAAATATATCTAATTAAATCAATAATCTACCATCAATAGGCATAATTTTTGTAGTGTTGTTTTCAAGTCCAATATTCTTTTATTTTCAACATCATAACTCATAGGAATTGAACAAAGGACACATAACGTTGTGCAAATATTGTGCCATCTCTTTCAATAAGCAGATGCCCGTATCTTGATAAAATTATCTGATTTTTCTGTTCAAAAAATGGACATTTCTGTTCAAAAAATGGACAGGGTAATCATCGCTACAAAAATAGGGGTGGAATAGAAATACGATATTCATCCGATGGCTCTTTCATTTGTAGAATCGGTATGGACATTGCTATAGAGCTCCGTTCCCTTTTTATTACAAAATACCAATATGAACAGGTTTTCTTCTGCTTGTTCTACATCTTTACAAAAGAGATGTTTCTCAATGAGATACTTAGCAAATGCGACTGTCCAAAAATAGGAGGGGTAGAAGAACGTCCCTTTGTCAGGAATTGTGCTGTGTCCTCCCTTTAAACCGGTCAGTGCATCGTAGCGATCCAGAAAAGCTGCCTGACCCGCTCTCTTGATAAATTCATCATGCATAAATACAACAAAAAGACCGTTATTCGATAAAATCTGTTTTAGTTGAACTGTCATGTTTTCCAGCGCCTGATATGATACCTCAACTATATTTGAAGGGAATAGTGCAAGATCGAAAGAATTCTCTTTGTAAGGTAGAGAACCTATATCTCCAATATTAAATTGACATTGACTTTTTCTATTATGTGCTACCTTTTTTGCGTGGCGGATTGGAATTTCTGCACAGTCAATGCCGGTTGCTATCGCCCCCATATCTTCCATAGCAAAGGTGCACCGTCCTGCATTGCAGCCTAAGTCTAAGGCACGCATGCCGGGCTGTATCAACTTACACAAGTGTTTTGCATATCTATCAAAAACAAATTGCGATTTCGGATTATCAGGGTCAGTTGTCGGGTGAACACCTGATGCGTTGTATAATTTCTGGATCGCATTAATTGTATCCATATTTTGCTTTTCCTTTATCTATGAGTTGTGTAGGATTATGTAGTTTGCTCGTTTCAGGCGTTACAATGTTTGTAGCGTATCACATAAATCAGATTTGTTAGACTTTGTTTTATTTAACGCTCACTCATGTTGTAGGGCGGGTCCCGGGGAATGCCGAAGGCATTCATACCGTTGATTTCTTGATTTGGTGCCCGCCCGTTGTTCTATCCTCAAGACATGGCGAGGCACAGAGACCTCGCCCTACAAATGATTTGGCTCATGTAAAGAATGAGTGCTAATCAAAAGGTTTAACCCGCGTGGTCATTGCCTTCATTAAAAACAACCGCACACACTTTTTACATGAGCGAATGATTTATGAGATAGTTTGTAGTAGCAATTTATTATCCGTTCTGTAGCGATTCAAACTTGTGTAAGTCCTATTGTATATTAGTTAATAACTAAAAATGAAGTTGAAGGAGGGGTTTAACCTTTATCTGCTGATAGGTTTCCTCTGTGACAAACCCTGAGAAGAACGGCGTGAAAAACGCGTCAGCGATATCCAAAAATATAGGCAGATTTATTCCCATATAATCCCCGTTTGCGTCACCGCATTCAACGACAACTTGCCGTAATTTATCGCGTCCAGCAGTAGAAAGCGTCCGCAACGGTCGCAGCATTCGCATGTGGTATTTGATTAGCGAGGCAGACACCTGAATTAACCCTTGCAGAAAAAGCCGATACGTATCTTCCGCTTGATGCCATAATCCTTCCCATGCTTCATGTGCTTCCCACCAGTATGCAAAGTTATAGAGATCAACACCGTATAAGTACGCTTCGTTCTGTTTCCACATTTCTGGTGGGAGCGGTGTGTCGTCAAGTTCTTCTTCCATGCCGTAACTGTGTCCGAGCGGATCACGAATCGGATGCGGGGTAACGCCTGGGATATGGCGGTATGGCGGGAAAGGCATTTGTGGACAATACCGATGCCAATTGGTATCAAAAGGTTGGGGTTGTTTGTGGATGTCCATATTTTACTATAATCTGGATTATCTACCCACGCCTATGTAATGAAATCCTGCACTTCTTGCCTCTTGTGGTGAAAAAACGTTGCGTCCATCAATGAGAATCGGTGTTTTCATCTGTTTGGCAAGTTTGCGGAGTTCAAGTCTATGGTAAAACTCCCATTCAGTAACAAGCACAAGCGCATCCGCATCGTGAGCAAGCAAGTACACATCTTCAATGAAGTCAACACAGATTTCACTCATGGTCTGCTGTGTGTTTGGCATAGCGATAGGGTCGTGAGCGCGAACATTTGCACCTTCAGCAATGAGTTGACGGATGATATCAAGTGAGGGAGCCTCTCGAATATCGTCTGTATTTGGCTTAAAGGCAAGTCCGAGAATTCCGATAGTTTTCCCGCTGAACGTTTTCAAAACGTCACGCAATTTTTTAACGATTCGTGTACGCTGTTGAAAGTTGACGGTTCGGGCAGCTTCTGTAATTGGCATCTCATATCCAGCTTGGGCAGCAACATTCAATAAAGCAGCAGTATCCTTCGGATAGCAGCTACCACCCCAACCAAGACCGGCGCGGAGGAATCTATGTCCGATACGCGAGTCAAGCCCAATACCACGTGCCACCTCCGTCACATCCGCATCAACTTCTTCACAGAGACCGGCAATTTCGTTAATGAAACTAATTTTTAGGGCGAGAAAAGTATTGGCAGCGTATTTTATCATCTCTGCACTGTTCGGGTCTGTTGTCATCATCGGTGGAAGGTGGTAAGCAGCGGGCCGTGGTAACGAAGGCGGTGGGTCAAATGTCTGTTCCAATATCGGTTGATATAGGTGTCGTAAATCATCTAAAGCATCATTGCTGTTTGCACCTACGACAATCCGATCTGGATAGAATGCCCCTTGCAGTGCCAAGCCTTCTTGCAAAAACTCTGGATTGGAAGCCACCGAAATATTACCCCGCATCTTGCGCTCTGAAAAGACACTTTCGACTACCTCTGCAACACGTCTATTTGTGCCGATAGGCACAGTGGATTTGACAACAAGGGTATAGTGTCTCTCTGGATGGCATACTTCTGCGACTTCTCTTGCGGCTTCTTCCACGTGCCGTGTGTCTGCCTCTCCATTCTTTTTCGGTGGTGTGCCAACAGCAATCATAATAAGTTCTGCGTCTGGGACCACTTCAGCAACGCTTGGTGTGAAACGGATAGTGTGGCATACTTCGTCAAGGAGAGACTGAATTCCGGGTTCATGGATAGGACTTTTTCCGTCTTGCAAAAGGCTAAGTTTGTTGTTGTCTTTGTCAACTGCGGCGACATCGTGGTTAAGATAGGCGAGTACCGCTGCTGTCGTCAATCCTACGTATCCTGTCCCTATAATTGTTACTTTCATATACCTCCTCAAGCGAAACGGTTTCTTGCCAAACGAGTTGGTGTCTTGGCAGGAATTAGCAATACGAGGTTTGAAATTGTCTTTTTTTTAGATAACATGTAGATTATAGCATATCTGCCGTCTTTGCGTCAGTTATAATGTATAGTATTGACATTTTTCAGAAGCAAATATAAAATATTCTATACCGATGAATTAATTTTAAAACACTTTAGCAGTGCCCAAAACGCAATTTTACACAGATGCGATGAATGATTTAACTCCACCACTTCATGTCGAATAATGATTCACAACCCCAAACGTCTCTCCTCAAAGACGTTCTACTGATTACACCCCTTAGTCTCATAGGACGTGTCGGTACACTTCTCATCTCCGTTGCACTTGCCAATTGGTTCGGCGATACTGCAGAGATGGATTTTATCTATTATTATTGGGTCATTGCTGCATTCCTGATTGAGTTACTCAGTGCTGCTTCTGCATATTCCGTCCTTGTTCCTTTGTTAGCTGAGGCGCGAGCGAAAGGTGAAATTGAGGCACAACGTTGTGTTCAATCCATTCTCTCTCGTTATATAACGCTTATACCGTGGCTCTGCTGTCTATTAGTTGCGATTTCATGGGGAATCTCGCAACTCTTTTTTCCAAACGCGGGGCTTACGAATTCCGCTGCAATTGGTATTGTCTGTGGATTTCTCATCTTTACGGTAATTGCATCTGCCCGCTGGATGCTTAGGGCAATTTTAGACACCTACCAGGTATTTCATCTCCCCGTGATTGTGCAAGGTCTACGCGCTGTCATTGTTATTGGAACAATTTTTCTATGTAAACCTTATATAAGTTGGTTTTGCATTCCGCTTGCCCTCATCATCGGCGAGTCGTTTCAAACGATAATTCTATTCCAACGGTGCTGTGTCGTTTTAAAATTACCCTTGCGCGACTTATTTAGAGTCACACAAAGCCACTCGGATGCAGATAGATTTCCATACGCTAAACAATTTCTGCAACAATGCCTTTTGATGATGGGAGCAGCAATATCAGATGGATTGAATCCCGTTGTTGACAGAGGTATGGCAAGTTCACTCGGCACAAGTTCAGTTTCAAAACTTTACTATGCCCTCCGTTTATGTGCCATCCCTGAATCGCTCACAGGGGGGACGCTTCCCGTGCTGCTTTCTCATTGGGCAAAAATATCTTCATCAGATAATGGAAAAAAAATGCAGCAAAGTGTCTGGAGGGGTGTAGTAGTAGTGATCTTTTTGATGGTGCCGTTTCTAATCGGATTCTATATTTTCCGATCAAATATTGTGGCACTATTATATGGGCATGGGAGATTGTCTGTAGAGGCACAAAGTCATATTGCTTCCCTGCTTGGTACTTACCTGATTGGAACACTTCCGAGAATAATTAGTAGGCTGCTTATACGCGCGCATTTGGCGCGTCAAAATCACCTGACGGTTGTTACGGCAACACTTATTAGGCTCGTCCTGAATCCGGTTCTCAATTGGATTTTTATGCAGTATTGGGGATTAGAAGGTATTGCTTGGTCAACCACTTTGCTTTCTTATCCGATTCTTGCGTATATTGCAATTGAATTCTGGCGCAAAAGCTAAACTTCTGAAAAACGTTCTGGGTAGTTTGATGTGATACCTTGGACTCCAAAAGCGATCACCTGACGCATACGATCAATATCGTCGACTGTCCAACTCCACAGTGCGATACCACGCCGACGGATTTCATAAGCGAATTCTTCAGTTACCAGTTGGTGATTGACATTAAGTAAGCTGCTGCCGAGTTCGCTGATTTGTTGACACAGTTGGATCGGATCTCTATGTCCGTTGTTACTTCCGATAAGCCATCCTGTTGGAATGCGTGGCTCTAAAGTGCGAACGGTTTGCAGAACAGAGGTGTGAAAAGATATAATGACGGTGAGTTCAAGTAGATCCATCTCTTTGATTTTTTGGACAACAGCGGCGGCTATAGTTTCATCCTTAATTTCCAAAACTGCAATTGCATTGTCTGTAATACATGCTAATGCTTCTGCAAGCATCGGTACCGGTTCACCTTCAAACTCAGGATTGAACCATGCACCTGCATCGGCACGTTTGATAACCTCTAAGGTCGTTTGTTTAATTGGGCCGCTCAGGTTCGTTGTTCGATCCAAGGAAGCGTCGTGTATTACAACAATTTCACCGTCCGCTGTGCCGTGTAGGTCAAGTTCAACGGCATCCACGCCGATTTCAATTGCTTTCTTGAATGCTGCGAGTGTATTTTCCGGGGCGATTCCCGATGCACCACGGTGCGCTATCCGAATCCACGAGTTCATAACGTTCTATTTCCTGCTATTTTCATCACCTTGTTGTTTTATCTTTTTTATGAGAGTCGTCCGACTGATACCAAGCAATTCTGCGGTTTTGCTATGATTGTCCGAGCATTCATCTAACGCTAATTCAATCAGTGCTTTATCCAACAGTGTGACAACATCATCGTAGAGTTGCTGGCTACCTTCAGCAATCGCAGCTTTAGTAATCCCGCGTAAAACAGATTTGAGAGAGGTTTCTAAATGTGAGGAATCAGAGGTGAGGGTATGTCCTGTGTGTATTTCGGAGGGTAGGTCATCTGGCAAAATTACATCTGATCGCGAAAGTGTTGCAGCGCTTCTGAGGCAGTTTTCTAACTCGCGGACGTTACCGGGCCACGCATAATTTTGTATCAGTTTCATGCCCTCTTCTGATATGCCACGGATCGGTTTGCCGAGTTCGTCTTGGATAAGTTGTAGGAAGTGGGTGACAAGCAACGGAATATCTTCTTGCCGTTCTCGTAGAGGCGGGAGATGGAGTGAGATGCGTTTGAAGCGGTAGTAGAGATCAGCACGGAATTCTCCGAGTTTGACCATTTCTCCGAGTTCCCGATTAGTAGCGGCAATAACGCGCACATCTACCTTAAGGGTTCGCGTGCCACCTAACCTCTCAATCTCTTGCGTTTGTAATGTGCGTAGCAACTTTACTTGCAAAGCAGGACTCATATTAGCAACTTCATCAAGGAAAAGCGTACCACTATCTGCTAATTCAAATCGTCCGGGTTTTCCCTGCGCTTTTGCACCTGTGAATGCGCCTGCTTCGTAGCCAAACAACTCGCTTTCCAAAAGTTCATCTGGAAGTGCCCCACAATCAATTGGGACGAATGGTTTATCTTTCCGTTCACTCCCCATGTGAATTGCACGGGCAACGAGGTCTTTTCCTGTTCCTGTTTCGCCTTCAATTAGCACTGTTGTAGCGTTGCTCGCCATCACCCCGATGAGTTTGTAAATTTCGCGCATCTGCTCGCTTTTTCCAACGAGTCGATGCTCTCGTTGCTCCGCTGGGGAATCGCTGTCTGTTTCCACAGGCAGAGTGCTTCGGACAGATTGCGTACGAAAAGCACGTTCAAGCACGCCTTTGACGACATCTAAATCAATCGGTTTCGGGACAAAATCGAATGCATGTAGACGCATTGCTTCTATTGTCGTTTCTACATCATCATAAGCAGTAATTATAACTACAATTACCCACGGATGGTGAGCCTTAATTTCCGCCAACGCCTCCAAGCCGCTCATTCCCGGGAGTCCAACATCAAGTAAAACAACATCCGGTTTGTCAGAAGTGATACGACGTAAGCCTTCCTCGGCACTGTTCGCGATGGTAGGATTATAACCTTCACCTTCAAGGAACTGCTTAAATGCCCAACAGATTTTCTCATCGTCGTCAATTACCAATACATTTTTCATGATGCTGTCCTTCACCTGTTTTACATTCCCACGTCTTTTACCGTTTCCCGCCCTCTATTGAAAGCAGAAACTTTTTTCCATCGTCGCTCATCTCAGGTTCACCTGCCTCCGTTGTCTGTTTTTCAAGTTTTTTCTTCAGAACAGGGTAAGAATCCACTACGGGAGTTTCGCTAAGAGATGTCAGAGCCGGTTTACGGGCTTCAGCTCCTGTGACTGCTCCAACAAGGCGTTCATTTTTTTCTGCTACATATCCAGCATCTCGTGCTTTGAAATCTGGTAAAACCCTATCGGCAAATAGTGCTAACGATTCACATATATCTTCATGTTGATTCATACCTGCTTGCTGAATGAAGACGACCTGATCTACGCCTGCGTCCTCCATTATTTCTAAATGTTCGCGGACTTGGTCGGGAGTGCCGATTCCTGCGCGTGCTTCAGCAGGGTCTTGCTTTGATTGTTTATACAATTTCCAGATATCTGTTTCACCCGGAACTTGTGAACCGTTATAATAGTAATGTGCAAGCGCAAATCGGAAGAAACGTAAACCGTCTAAACCGCGCGCGAGCGCTACCTCCTCGTTTTCATGGCAGGAAAAACCGGACACCATAGCGATGTTCGGGTTCACCCTTTGTGTTAGCGGCGTGCATTCGTTTTCAAAGATTTCATAATACTCTTCCACCCAGAATTTTGCTTCGTTTGCATCAACAAAGGCGAAGGTAAGTGCGCCTAATCCGTATCTGGCGGCGTATCGGAGACTGTCTCGACTGGAGCAGGCTACCCATGGTGGCGGGTGTGGTGTTTGTAACGGCTTCGGAATAACATTGCGAGGCGGCATTGAAAAATGTTTTCCATCATAACCTGCATAGGGGGACTGTGTCATCATTTTGGCAGTTTCGCGCGTGCATTCTTCCCACATCTCACGTTTGCACTTTGGGTCAACTTTGAATCCGCCGAGTTCCATGTGTGAGGCAGACTCACCTGTTCCCCACTCTACGCGTCCGTTTGACACTAAGTCGAGTGTAGAGATGCGTTCGGCTACACGTGCTGGATGGTTGTATGCTGGCGGCATCAGAACGATACCATGGCCTAACCGTATTTGCTTTGTTCGTTGGCTGCATGCTGCAAGGAATACCTCGGGTGCTGAAGAGTGCGAATACTCTTCAAGGAAGTGATGTTCTACTTCCCAAATATAGTCAAACCCAAGTTTGTCCGCCAGTTCGACTTGTGCTAACGCGTCTTGAAAAAGTTTGTGTTCAGCGCCTTCACGCCATGGACGGGGAATTTGGTGTTCATAAAACAACCCAAATTTCATGCGTTTATGGTGTTTCCTTTCTCATAGTCATAGGTACCCACTACCTAAAGGTAGGGGCTTGTGCTTCCTTGCGACTGCGGTTTTCTCAGAGAGTTGACCGTC
>JAGWBU010000123.1:0-8683 GCA_021295735.1 Candidatus Poribacteria bacterium
AATTACCCTAAATCGTAGGGGCGGGTCTCTGTGCCCGCCCTTACCATCGGCAATGAAAACAATGCAATTCTCGTTAATGTGGTATAAGTAGTGTTAACAGCACAATGTAACACCTATTCTGAAGAATAAAATCTCATTACAAGATTTTGAGTTCACACTGAAGTGAAGAATGTCCGAGGCGTAATGAATTGCACGACTACGAACGGGTTTTTTGTCAATGAAAACGATCATTCAGAAATAGTATAAGTTACCGTTTTATAGTTTTTTTCGCAAGATATCAATCAAGCCATCGGGCGGTTCAAACGGGAGGTCAATAATCTGATTCGTTACGCCGCTGTAGTATATACCGAGGAGGAGATTGAATTCCGCAAGGGATTGTTTAAGATGCGTCGGATGCACATTGTTCTCATCGTCAAGCCAATCGAAAACAGCATTGGTAAGATTACCCTGCGCGACGACATCTTGCTCTCCATAGTCAAGTGGGCCGCTTTCGTAACCGCCCTCTTGTGTTGCGCGTTCCCAGCTGCTGAACCGCCAATGCACGAAACCTTTTGTGCCTACGACAAAGACACGTTTGTGGGTGTGATTACCCGAATCTATAGGCACTCGCGTCCCTACACTTGCCCCGAACGCAAGAGAGACGTGAAGGCCATTTTCATATACAGCCTGAGCGGCAGCATGCATAGGGGAGGGTTGTGTGGAGTCCAAATCCTGAGCCCCAGAAACCTGTCCGAGCACCCGCACTGGACGCGAGTTATCTATGTAGGAAGAGACAAGTTGCAACACGTGAGGCGCCTGGTCAACAGGCGTGCTGCGTGCGCTTGCATCAATAAACTTTATCTCACCAATTTTGCCCTCTGCGACATCTCGTTTTAATTCTAAGTTTTTGGGATGAAAATTCAGTTGTGTGTTAACGACAAACTTCGTTTTAGTCTCTTCTGCTAATCCAGCAAGCTGCTTCCAGTCTTCGCTTTCAACAGCAATCGGTTTTTCCACAATCGCTGCTGGTACACCGTGATCTGATGCTTGCTTCATCAACGGGTACCGAATCCGTTCCCTGGTCCCGCGTAAAACAGGTGCTGTGACGATATGAAGGACATCGGGTTTCTCTTTTTCCAGCATCTCATCTAAATCTGTGTAGCGGGAAGAGATACCGAAATCATTGCCGAAGTTGGTAAGCAATTCCTCATTCATATCGCAGATTGCTGCGAGTTTGCCACCTTTAACAAAGCGATACGCGTCAGCATGTGCACGGGCACGACCACCGCACCCTAACATCGCTGTTTTATACATAGAATGTCTCCTTTAATTTTGACACAGGTAGGATATGAACTTATGGCACATAATAAATCGGGGTTAGAAACCCCTCCTACAAGAGGGAACTTTAGTTAATGAAAACATACATACCCGTGTGGGCAGCTCTGGAGGCAGAGACTTATCTACCTCCACGCTATTTTATTAGTTTACAGATGGTCCTTCAGAGAATTCATTAGCCCATCTGGTGGGTCAAACGGAAGATCAATAATCTGATTTGTTATCCCGCTATAGTAAATACCTAACAGCAGATTAAATTCTGCAAGGGATTGCTTGAGATGTGTCGGATGTTCTTTGTTCTCATCGTCAAGCCAATCAAAAGCTGCTTCTGTAAGGTTGCCCTGTGCTTGGGTATCTTGCTCGCCATAATTGAGTGGGCCTCCCTCGTAACCACCTTCATGTGTAGACCGTTCCCAGCTACTGAACCGCCAATGCACAAAACCTTTTGTTCCCACTACAAAAACACGTTTATGTGTTACTGTGCCTCCACTCTCAGACGCCAACGTCCCCATGCCTGTGCCAAACGCAAGTGAAACGTGTAGACCATTTTCATATATTGCCTGTCCGGCAGCATGCATCGGAGAGGGCTGCGCTGAATCTAATTGCTCTCTACCTGCAATTTGACCCAACACGCGCACTGGACGCGAATTGTCAATATATGACGATACCAACTGTAACACGTGTGGTGCTTGGTCTACAGGTGTACTGCGTGCACTGGCATCAATAAACTTTATCTCACCGATTTTACCCTCAGCCACATCCCGCTTCAGTTCAAGGTTTTTGGGGTGAAAGTTTAGTTGTGTGTTGACAATAAACTTTGTTTTCGTCTCTTCTGCTAACCCAGCGATCTGTTTCCAGTCTTCACTTTCAACAGCAATCGGTTTTTCTACAATCGCTGCTGGCACGCCATGGTCAGAGGCCTGCTTCATCAACGGATATCGGATGCGCTGATTGGTACCGCGTAATACTGGCGCGGTGACGATGTGGAGAAGATCAGGTTTCTCTTTTTCAAGCATCTCATCTAAATCTGTGTAGCGGGAAGAAACATCAAAGTCATCACCGAACTTATTGAGGAGTTCCTCATTCATATCACATATTGCGCCAATTTTGCCGCCTTTAACAAAACGGTATGCGCTGGCATGTGCACGGGCACGCCCACCACATCCTAAAAATGCACTTTTATACATGGAAATTGCTCCTTATACGTTTTTGAACTGTGCAAACATAAATATTCTACACACGGTATATAATAATTAGCGATAGTGGCAAAGATATTCGCTGCTACCGCTAATCTTTACATAAGGAAAATCTTTAGTTGATTTATAACCGTTCTCTAAGTGTATCCATTAACCCATCTGGTGGATCAAACGGAAGATCGATAATTTGATTCGTTGTACCACTATGGTACATGCCTAAAAGGAGATTGAACTCAGCAAGGGACTGTTTGAGATGTGTCGGATGTTCTTTGTTTTCATCGTCAAGCCAATCAAAGACAGCCTCTGTCAGGTTGCCTTGTGCTTCAACATCCTGTTCTCCATAGTTGAGTGGACCACCTTCGTAGCCACCTTTTTGCGTTGCGCGTTCCCAACTACTAAACCGCCAATGCACGAACCCTTCTGTTCCAACAACAAAGACACGCTTGTGGCAATAAATACCTTGATTATCGGATGCCATCGTCCCCATGCCCTGCCCAAAAGCGAGTGAAACATGAAGTCCATTTTCATATATAACCTGTGCTGCAGCATGCATCGGTGAAGGTTGCGCTGAATCCAGATGTTCTCTTCCTGAGATTTGCCCAAGCACACTCACAGGTCTGGAATTATCAATGTAGGATGATACCAACTGAAGTACGTGTGGACCTTGATCTACTGGTGTGCTGCGCGCGCTTGCATCAATGAACTTTAGCTCACCTATTTTACCGTCTGCGACATCTCGCTTTAGTTCAAGGTTTTTCGGATGGAAGTTAAGTTGTGTATTGACAACAAACTTTGTTTTTGTTTCTTCTGCTAACCCAGCAATCTGTTTCCAATCTTCGCTTTCAACAGCAATAGGTTTTTCCACAATCGCTGCTGGCACGCCCTGGTCTGATGCTTGCTTCATTAGCGAATACCGAATTCGTTCATTAGAACCGCGTAGCACAGGAGCCGTAACAATGTGAAGCAGGTCAGGTTTTTCCTTCTCAAGCATCTCATCTAAATCTGTATAGCGAGAAGAAATATTGAAATTATCGCCGAAGTCGTTGAGACGTTCTTCGTTCATATCGCAGATTGCTGCGAGTTTACCACCTTTAACAAAGCGATAGGCACTTGCATGGCCTCGGGCGCGTCCACCGCACCCTAACATCGCACTTTTATACATAAAACTATCTCCTCTAATGTTAACAATGGTACGCCAGCAGCGTACCAGAACATAGCATAGGGTGAAGGCGTAGTGACCTCACCCACAATACTAATTCATATCAAATTACAACTTTTCCCGGAGTGAGTCCATTAACCCATCGGGAGGTACAAATGGCAGTTCAATGATCTTGTTTGTTATCCCACTGTAGTACATCCCTAAGATGAGGTTAAACTCTGCCAGCGATTGTTTGAGATGCGTCGGATGGACATTGCTCTCATCGTCTAACCAATCAAAAATGGCTTCAGTGAAGTTAGCCTGCGCTACGACATCTTGCTCTCCATAGTTCAGCTGGCCTCCCTCATAGCCATCCTCTAACGTTGCGCGTTCCCAACTGCTGAAACGCCAATGCACAAAGCCCTTCGTCCCAGCAACAAAAACACGTTTATGACCATAGATACCCGGATCATCGGATGCCATTTGTGCCATCTCTGTTCCAAACGCAAGAGAGACATGGAGCCCGTTCTCATACAAAACATGCCCAACTGCATGCTGCGGAGCGGGATGCGTATCAGAATTCAAATTCTCGCTTCCAGCGATTTGTCCAAGAATCCGCACAGGACGTGAGTTGTCAATGTACGAGGACACTAACTGTAGCATATGTGCTCCCTGCTCGGCAGGTCTACTACGCACACTGGCATCAATAAACCTGATCTCGCCGATACGTCCTTCTGCGACATCTTGTTTTAACTCAAGATTTTTCGGGTGGAAGTTAAGTTGTGTATTAACGACAAATTTCGTTTTCGTCTCTTCTGCTAACCCGGCAATCTGTTTCCAATCTTCGCCTTCAATAGCGACCGGTTTTTCAACAATTGCCGCTGGCACGCCATGGTCTGAAACCTGTTTCATCAACGGATAACGAATACGTTCCTCACTACTCGGAATGACAGGGCTTGTGACGATGTGAAGGACATCAGGTTTCTCTTTTTCAAGCATTTCGTCCAAGTCGGTGTAACACGAAGATATACCGAAGTCATCTCCGAATCTGTTGAGTCGCTCTTCGTCCCTATCGCAGAGTGCAGCGAGTTTTCCACGTTTGACGAAGCGATAAGCATCTGCGTGCCCACGGGCGCGACCACCACACCCTAACATCGCAGTTTTATACATGGAATGTCTCCACATTTAGGTGTCTATTAGTTTTATAAATAAAGTATTCTCGTATATGAGGAATATATCATTTCGGTATAGATTAACAGAAAGATGTGTTTTTGTCAAATATAAACCTTTTCACCACTCTTTGCACTGTCGTAAAGCGCATCCAATATTTGCATAAAGGTATAAGCATTAGATGCATCAACATCTGGTGCCACTTCGCCTGCAATAGCCATGGCGAAATGGTTGAGTTCGTAGTAGAAAACAGGCACATCTTCAGGCAGTTCTCCGTGATCAATTTCAATAGGTTCATCAATCGGTTCTCGGACAAATTCACCATCTTTGAATCGTGATATACCGCCATTTGTGATTGCGCCAGTGGTGCCGTAAAGTTCTACAACACTGCCAGAGTCTGAATGACTCATCCGTGAACAGTCAATCTGGATAGTTTTGCCACCTTCACATCCGAGGAGACCAGTGAAATAGTCTTCTGCTGCGCCCTCCGGTCCATCGTACTGTGGATAAAGCACATGCTTTGATGCAAATGCCCATATCGGTTTCGGACATCCCATCCACCACCATGTCAGATTGAGTTCGTGTGAATAGTGTTGTCCTAATGAACCACCTTTCTGTCCATAAACATGTAGCCATCTACTGTTGGCATCAAGAGTTGGGATGAAGTTGTATTTTCCAAAAACGCGCGCGTGAAATGGGTCCCCAATTGCGCCATTCCGAATTGCGCTCCGAATTTGGCGGTTGTGCGGAAAGTGATGCATAAAATAGCAGAATTGGAGCGTTTTGTCGGACTGTTGCGCTGCTGCTTCCATCTCTAAAATTTCAGGTGCTCGGATTGCGTGCGGTTTTTGGACTAAAACATGTTTGCCTGCGGCGAGCGTATCCAAGACTTGTTGGAGTCTGCCATCTGGAGAAGTAGCGAGATAAACTGCATCAACAGCGGAGTCATCAAGAAGTTCGGCATAGTCAACGTAACGGTGTGGTACTGCATAGTCATCTCCTGCTTGCTCACGACGGGTTGGATCGCGTTCAGCAATAGCGACAACGTTCAGGCGCGAGGTAGCATTGGCAGCGTTGATAGCTTGGCAGCCTGCCCATCCGCACCCGACGACTCCGAGTCGGATTGTTTGGTTTGTCATCTGGCATGTATCCTACTTTTGTTATGGTGCAACAACTTTGTAGTGCTCAACCTGTCCGTTTCGGATTACCTGAATTGCGATGCTTTTGACGGGGTGTCGGTTTGCATCGTAATGCGAAATAGTTGTAGCACCTTTGTAATCTTTGACTTCTGCAAAGGCATTGCGAACAGCCGCCGGATCAAGCGAACCTGCCTTCTCTATAGCGCGTGCCAAAAGCCGCATCGCATCATAACCAGATGCTGCAACGCCATCAGGTGGGCTATCGTACAACGTCATGTATCCGTTCACAAATTCCTGAACAGATGTATCTTGTGTGGCTACGGAGAAATTAGTCGGATAATAACTGACGTCCAATACGGTGCTATCGTCTAAGACACCAAGGAATCGCTCTCTGTCATCCCATGCGCTGCCGCCGAGAAAAGTTGCTTTGATACCGATTTGCTGTGCTTCGTTTATCAAACGTGGCACTTCTGGTTGATGACTGGGGCAAAAAATGACGTCCGGTGTAGCGCCTTGAATTTCCGTGATTAGTGTAGTGAAAGTAGTCTCACCAGCTGAATATGAACCGCTGTGAACGATTTGTCCACCGATTTCCTCAAAAGACGTCTCAAACGCTTGAACAAGATCAATAGAATAACTATCACCTTCTTCATAGATTGTTGCCGCAGTTTTGGCATTAAGTTCGTCAGGATTCATAGCGAAACTTGCCATAACTTTCCCTTGAAACGGGTTTGGCACCGTGATGAGAAAAATATAATCTCCCGATTCTGGTACATTTGAACCGCTTGAACCGGGGAGCATGAGTCGCTGTGCCTGCTGCGCAATTGGGCCAACCTCAAGAGCCATGGTTGAGCGAACGGGACCGAGAAGTGCAAAAACGTTTTCCATCTCAATCAGTTCATTTGCTGCACTGATGCTTGCTTCCGATGTTGGTGGTTCATCTGCTACAAGTTGATTATTTCGGGTGATAAATTCTACCTCCATGCCGAGTATACCGCCATCTTCATTAATTTGGACGCGAGCAGTTTCTGCACCTTGACTAAAGGTTGTGTAACTATGTGCTGGCTGAATGATGCCAATTTTTAGCTTTGCTTCCATCGGAGGCGTGGTGTCGGTTGGAATCATCTGATCAATTTTTTCACATCCTAATAGAGATATACTTAGAACTGCCAACAAGATAACTGAAGTCAAGACAAAATTTTTTGTATTCATTATATGCAATCTCCCCTTCGCGTAAAACACTTGAAAAATATGTTGATTTATGGTAAAGTTTTGATAGAATTTTAAGACTTGTGAAAACAATAACAGATTCCTTTGATCTTGTCAAGTTCAGAAATATATCCTCAAATTGCCTTATCCAACACAACAGAACGCGTTTCAATAAACATAGTCCACGACTTACAGAAGCACAGACAAGAATCTTTTACTTACTCCGTTCGTTTTATACATACAAAGGAGTTTATCTATGGAACTCGGATTTTTCACAATGCCTTTGCACCCGCCTGGTAGTAACACAACGAAAACATTAGACGACGATCTTGAACAGGTGGTGACATTAGACAAATTAGGCTATAAAGAAGCTTATATTGGTGAACATTTTACGTTTACATGGGAAAATATTCCGTCTCCTGACCTCTTTATCGCAAAAGCACTTGCGATGACAGAAAACATCATATTTGGCACTGGGATAACGTGTATGCCGATACATAACCCAGCAGTTGTCGCGCATCGCATTGCGCAGTTAGATCATCTTGCACACGGACGTTTTCACTGGGGCGTTGGGTCAAGTTCCACACCGAGTGATGCGGAAATGTTCATGGCATCTGCTGACAGACGGAAGGCAACTCGGGAAGGAATTGATGCTGTTCTCAAAATTTGGACGGATCCTGAACCGGGTCATTATAAAAGCGATTTCTGGGAATTTAAGATACCTGAAGGCCATCCAGACATCGTTAGCATTCACATGAAGCCGTATCAGAAACCGCACCCCCCGATTGCACTGGCAGGATCGTCAACTAAATCGGACACGCTTATTTTTGCTGGTGAGCGTGGCTGGATTCCGATGAGTATCAATCTTGCGCCTGTCCACGTAATAAAGACGCATTGGGATGCTGTTGAAGAGGGCGCTGCGAAAACTGGACTCTCTCCGTCTCGGTCCACATGGCGTATCGCCCGCGAGGTATACGTTGCTGATACTGATGAACAGGCGCGTAAAGAGGCTATTGAAGGCACACTCGGACGCGATTTTCGGGATTATTGGTTTAGGCTCTTTGGATGGGAGAAGTTCAAGATGAATCCTGACATTCCCGACGTAGAAACGTGTTTGGAGTACTTATTAGATACACTATGGATTGTTGGTAGTCCTGATCATGTTGCAAATCGTTTGCGCCAACTTTATGAAGATGTCGGTGGGTTCGGTGTGTTGCTTGCTATGGGACACGAATGGGAACCTAAGGAGCAGTGGACGCATTCAATGGAACTTCTAAAGAATGAAGTGATGCCGCAACTAACGGATTTGACTTAAAGGTAGTAGGCGCACGCAGTGGGTTTCCGTCCACAAGTTCTTGTAGGTTGGGTACAGCAATAGCGCCACCCATAAGTGTCAATTTAAGAAAAAATTGCTGGATTTCCTCTTGTGGGAGGGAAACCTTGTCCGCCCGATTTTTGAGATTTAAACAGGTAAATCCAAATCAACGCTGAATACGCGTTTGGTATTCATCCAAATC
>JAGWBU010000123.1:8862-10995 GCA_021295735.1 Candidatus Poribacteria bacterium
AAATTGACGCCTATAGGTTTCGCTTCGCTCTACCCAACGGACATCTACATTTAGGTCTAATTATCAAACTCACGTTATATTACAATGGCACCGAATCCTGAAGGTGCGGTTGTTCCGTGGGTTGACGTGTTAGGGGTTTACGATGTAAATGGGCAAATCATTGCAGTGCTATTTTCGCATGCAGCGCATCCGGTGATTGTGCACTGGTCAAGTGAAGAAATCGGTGCTGATTTCCCCGGTTATGCAGTTGAACATCTGCGTAATTTCTTAGACTTGAAGCCGGAAAGTGTTCTGCTGTTCGCTCAGGGATGTGCAGCAAATATCAACGGGTATCCTTTACGAGGTGGTTTCAGTGCTTGCGATGTCGCTGGATTTGCACTTGCGTTTGCAACGCACCAAGCGTTAAAAACTGCGGAGAAGATTCCCGTCGCACCGCTTAAGGAGCGTTCTGAACTTGTCAATCTCCCGTTGCGAGATCCACCATCAGTGGAGGAATGTAAGCAGCTCATTGAACAATTTCCCGATGATGAACGTTATCAGGCTTTATTAGAAGTTGCCAAAAGTGGAGAGAAACGCACTTTACCCTTCCCTATGAGCGCATTCGCTGTCGGAGAAGCGCTTTGCTTCCTATCTGTATCGCATGAGCTTTTTGCGGAGTATCAACTTTTTGTAAACGAAACATCGCCATTCTTACACACATTCGTTTTTGGATACACGAACGGCAGTGAAGTCTACATTGCGACAAAGAAGGACTATGAATTAGGATTGCGAGGTGGTTATGAAGCCGGTCCTCACAATCATGCACTCAGTGGTCCGTATCGTTTAGCATTACTGCCATCGGTTGAAGCACAAATTCGTTCGGAAATAACAGATTTATTGGAAAAATTAAAATAGATATTATAGTGAAATCCAAAAATATGTGCACATATTTTTAGGTTTCACTATAAAAAATCAGAAATTTATCTTTGCTTGATGTCTGCCCAAGTTGTTGTCAACTTTTGTCTGGGTTCAACAGGTAAAACGCCATCAATTTCCTTTAAAAAACTTGCTTGGTCATTCGCTTTATCCGGATAGATTTTGACAGCGTCGTGTGTCGCATCATCAAAATGTAGGTTAAAATAAGCATGCCCGCCACCTTCACCACACCGAAATAATACAACGTTAGCACCTTTTTTGAATTCAACTTCAATATTGAAATCCACTTGTTGGGCTGCGCCGGTCCAAGTCGGATTGTTGTACCATTTTTCACCGTTAATCCATATCTGTGCATGGTCGTCGTGGGCAGGTGACATAACAGATTTCATGGCTTTTGGTGCGTCAATCACACAGATTGCATAAGTGTCAAAATTATCTACGGTGCCGCCCTCTTTCTGCATGTTGTGTGGATTCGCAGGATCAATTTCAAAAACAGTCCACCCTCGTTTACCACCGTGACCAGGCCAATCAATGTCTATAGAACGTGTCTTCTTCAATCCAACAACAGTTGAAAGCTTGATTTGGTCCAGTGCACTGTTTGTGCCTTCATCAATAAGGTCTTTTGAGGCGGATGCGCCAAAACCACCGTTGTTTTCGTAGTTTCCATCAAGACCGTACCACTTCGTAATCCACGTCTTGACACCTGAGTGATCTTCATTCAATTCGGCTCCAGCGACCTTCACCATCCACTCTCCTTCTGGGATGGGACCGTTTTGAACGTTAACCTCTCCTTGTGCGAATGCAAGTTGAGATATGCTCATAATCATTGTAAAGACAATCACTGTTCCGATCTGCAAAAAATTACATTTTTTCATAAAATTTATTTCCTCCAAATAACAATAAAATTAAAACTGGTCTTTATGACCACGAAAAAAATGAATCGCATCTTAAGGTAGTTCGCCATACACTTTTCACAAGTATTTGGCAGTTCAATGAAAATAAGTTAACATACTATATTAGAATATAAATTTTGTCAAGTAAAAATTGCCATTGGGGGTGTGTAAAGTTTTTGTAGAAATCCGCACAACTCCTATTGTAGGGGCGGGTCTCCGGGGAATCCCTTATGGCATTCCCCGGGACCTCGCCCATAGGCGTCAATATAAGCACACAATTACCAGATTGCCTCTTGTGGGAGGGCTTTATAAGCCCGATTTATAC